>JAGGXQ010000080.1 GCA_021162925.1 Nitrososphaerota archaeon | reverse complement strand
CTTTATCGTGCTCTTCATTATGCCGAGGCACAGCTCCCCACAGTAGATCGGTATGTCGGGCTCTAGGGCGAAGAGCATCTCGTAGTGATCGGCGTGGGCGTGGCTGATCAGGACTCCATCAAGGCCCCTTTCCTCCCCCTCCCAAAGGCCCAGCTCGACCGCACCCATATCCCTCCTGTACACGTTCTTGAGCTTCGGCAAGAGGTCGGGTATCAGGTAGTGCTTGAGCGAATCCTTGCTCGGATTTACGAACGCCGTGAAGTACCTCTTCCATACGCCGAAGCTCTTGCCGAAGTCGAGCATCACCCTGCCGTCCCTATCTTCTACGAGGATCTTGTTCCCCCCGACCTCCCGGTATCCGCCGAGAACCGATATCCTCACGGACCGGAAATTACTTTTGGGCCTAAAAAATTTATGGAAGGCTTTAGAGCCTCAGCACTATCTTGCCGAAGTGCCTCGACTCTTCCATCTCCTTCTGGGCTTCCGCAACCCTTTCGAACTCGTAGACCTTGTGGATCACGGGATTTAGCAACCCCCTCGAGAAGAGCTTCAGGACCTCCAAGAACTCCCCCTTGGTCCCAAGCAGGGTTCCGAGCACGCTGAGCTGCCTCGACTAGAGGTGCCTTATGTCGAACCCGACGTCCTTGCCCGTCGTGGCCCCGCAAGTCACCAGGGTGCCGCCCTTCTTGAGGCTCTTCATGCTGGCCTCCCACGTGGCGGCTCCCACGTGCTCGACCACGACGTCCACGCCCTTGCCGCCGGTGAAATTCATGACCTCTTCCAGCACGTCGCCCTTTCTGTGGTTTATCACGTGATCAACCCCCATCTTAAGTAGCCTATCGACCTTCTCGTCGGTCCCGGCGGTGGCTATGACGGTCGCGTTGAACAGCTTCGCTATCTGGATCGATGCGTTCCCGACGCCGCTCCCCCCTGCCCAGACCAAGACTACGTCGCCCGGCTTCACCTTCGCCCTAGAGACGAGCATGTGCCACGCGGTCAGAAAGGTTACGGGCAAAGCAGCGGTCTCCTCGAAACCCTTTCCTTCAGGCTTCGGGAAGACGTTCTCCTCGGGGACCTTCACGTACTCGGCGTAGCCCCCGTCGACCTGCTGGCCTATTATCTTGAAGCCAGGGCAGTAGTTCTCTTTGCCCGAGATGCAGTACTCACAGGAGCCGCAAGATATGCCCGGGAATACGACGACCTCATCCCCCACCTTCACCCTCTCGACGCCCTCCCCTACTTCCTCCACGACCCCCGCTATGTCGGTGCCCGGTATCCTGGGGAGGGCCACCTTCCTCCCGGGCATGCCCTTCCTGGTCCAGAGATCCAAGTGGTTCAGGGCGCAAGCCCTTACCCTGATCAGCACCTCCCCGGCCCCGGCCTTCGGCTTCGGCACGTCTTCGAGCCTTAGCCTATCGATCCCTCCGTGCTCCCTTATTACTACCGCCTTCATATCACTCGATCTTTATCGGCTTGCCCTTCGCCACCGCCTTCTTCTTCAGTATGACCTCGAGTATTCCGTTCTTATAGGTGGCTTTCGACGCCGTAGGCTCTACGTCGGCTGGGAGCTCTATGAGCTTGTAGTACTTTCTGTTCCCCCTTTCGGCCTTTACCTCAAGCTTACCATCCAGGCATTGAAGCTTTATGTCCTCCTTCTCGACCCCCGGCATCTCGGCGACGACCCTGATGGTCTCGTCCTCATCGATCACATCAACCACAGGCTCCCTCGACTCGGATATCTCGACTATCCTTCTGCCAGAGGGCTTTATGTTTCCGAACTCCCTTATCTTCGGCTTGCCATCGGGCCCTATGGTTATCGAGTAGCCGTAGACGACGGGCCCTATCTCCCTTATCCTCTTCCCAGATGGGGTGACCCTCTCCCTGATCAGGTTCTCCGGGATCCCTTCCCCGAGCTTCTTGAAGAGATCCTCGAAGTACCTGTCCATCTCCTCGAAGTACTTGTCTATATCGAAGATCGGGAAGAACGGGAACCTCCTCCTGAACCATTTGGAGAACTCATCCTCACTCATACCGAAAAATTTGACCGAGAGGCTAATAAACTTTTATATCCTCTCCAAAGGCTCGATACCCATAAGCTCCAAGCAGGTCTTCAGCGTGCTCTCGAACGCCTTGACCAGGGAGAGCCTAGATAACCTCTTCTCCTCTTCGGGTTCCTTCAGGACTGGCAGCCTCTCGTAGAAAGAGTTGAAGGAGACGCACAGCCCGTACCCGTACTTCGCCATATGGACCGGGGAGAGGGTCCTGTGGACCTTGTCAAGGACGAAGTCGAGCTTCGATATTTCCTTGATGAGCTTGAATTCGCTTTCGTCCTCGAAGCTGAAAGACTCCGGGAGGCTCCAATCCCCGGCCTTCCTCAGGATGCTGGACGCCCTGGCGTAGGTGTACTGGAGGTAGGGACCGGTCTCCCCCTCCAGCTCCAGCGCCTTCCTCATGTCGAAGACGAGCATCTTGTCGAGGTCCTGCTTAAGCATGCCGTACCTTATAGCCGCAACGGCGACCTTTTCGGCGACCGATCTCGCCCACCCTTCGTCGGCCCCGGGGTTCCTCTTCTTCGTCTCGGCCAGGGCCTTGGTGAAGAGGGAGTCCAGGAGGTCGTCGGCCGATACGAACACCCCCTTCCTCCCAGACATATGGACCACCTTCCTATCGGTCTTGATCCCCATCTCGTTCGCGGTGTCCCTGCTTATCGAAACCACCTCGTAACCCAGGTGTATATACCTGTCCTTCAGCTCCTCCCCCGAGAGCCTCTCCAGGACGTACCTGATCATCCTTTGAAGCCTACCCTGCCTGACGTCTATCACGTTTATCACAACGTCGCAGGCCCCGAATTTCGGGTGTCGCTCTTCTCCATCTTCTAGGGCCGTGCTCCAAAGGACCGATCCGTCTGGTTGCTCCATCGCCTTCACGTACCTGAACCTGTCCTCCACCAGGCCGAGCTTCCAGGCCGCATAAGGTATGTCCTTCGCGATGTAGGTCGTAGTCCCATCGCTCCTGACGAGGACCTTCTCCTCCCCCTCCTTCTCTCCCTCGACCCTTACGTACCAGCAGCCCTTCAGCCTACCCTCCCTCGACAGGATCGCTATGCCCCTCCTCTTCAGCTCCTCGAATATATCGTCCCACATCCT
Organism: Nitrososphaerota archaeon; assembly: GCA_021162925.1. GTDB lineage: Archaea > Thermoproteota > Nitrososphaeria > Nitrososphaerales > JAGGXQ01 > JAGGXQ01. The sequence goes on along the minus strand of JAGGXQ010000080.1, from coordinate 1,502 downwards.
AGATGCTAGGATGTGAGATTCGTAGTTCAGGCAGTCGTACCTGGCCCCAACCCTCCAGCAGGTCTTCAGCTGCTCCTTCACGACCCTATCGACCACCAGCTTGGAGAACTCGAACACCCCCGATAGGCTCTCCAACTCCTCCAGCAGCTTCCTCCTCTCCTCTAGGAGGCCCTCGTCCTCCTCGTACATCCTGTTGATCTCGGCGTATATCTTGCCTATGTAGTGGTCGAACTTGAGCCCTTTCCCTTCGGGATCGAAGCCCAGCTTCCTTATCCCGAGCATGACGTCCCCGACCTGAAGCCCCAGGTCGTCTATGTAGTTGTGGACGTATGCTTCGTACCCCAGGAACTTCAGGACCCTGTAGATCGTATCGCCCAGGATCACGTTCCTCAGGTGCCCCACGTGGAGCTGGTGGGCTGGGTTCAGGCTGGTGTGCTCTATCAGAACCCTCCTCCCCTTCCCCCACTCCGGCCTCACCCCCTCTATAGCTCTCTCGATGACCTCCTTCGAAAACTTCCCGTAGTCTATCCGGAAGTTCAGATACCCGGATGGGTGGGCTTCGACTTCGCTTATCCTTTCATCAACCTTAAGCCTCGAAGCTATGTCCCTCGCCACCTCGTAGGGCTTCTTCCCGGCCACCTTTGAGAGGATGAGGGGGAGGTTGCTCGATAGGTCCCCGAACTCCTCTGGGGGCTCTAGAATGGAGAACTCGACCTTCGGATACCCGCTCGCCGCCTCCGATAGCCTCTCCTTAAGAGAACCGACGAGCTCTAGGAAGCTCATGCCCCCAGCCTCAAGACCCACTCTACCGCATCCTTCAGCCCGGCGGCACCCCTCCCCTTGGCTACGTAGTCCGCGGCCCTCTTCGCCCCTTCTGTGCCATTCTCCATCGCCACGCTACGGCCACAGACCCTGAACATATCTACATCGACGTCGCTATCCCCTATGGCGACGAACTCCTCCCCATCGGCCCCTAGGTGCTTGAGGGCCTTCAGGAGCCCCTTCCCCTTGTCCACCTTCGAAGACTCCAGGTGGTAGGCGTAGTTCGAGTCCCTGAGCTTGAGCTCGAACCCCGCCTCCTCGAGCAGGCGGTTCCCTAGGGATAGGTCGAACGTCCTCTCCAGGACGAGCTCCGTGAGCCTTGGGAAGGTCTCCCTGAGCCTCACCCCCTCTATCCTCTCGGAGAGGTAATCGTATCCCTTCAGGACCTCGTATTTATCGGCGAGCATGACTAGCTTGGTGGGGCCCAGGGCTACGACCCCCCCGTTCTCCGCGACCACGAGCCTGGTAAGCCCTCCCAAGCTGGCCAAGGTCAGCAGCTCCCACACCGACCTTCCGCTGACCAAGATGACCTTGAAGCCCGAATCGGCGAGCCACCTCAGTAGCTCCATCGCCTTAAAGTCGATCCTACCATCTTCGGTCAGGGTCCCGTCCACGTCGACCGCGAAACCCTTGGGCTTCAATCACCAAGACTGGGGCATGTGTTTATTTAAGCTTCCCTT
>JAGGXQ010000147.1 GCA_021162925.1 Nitrososphaerota archaeon | reverse complement strand
GCCCTCACTACGGCGATAGCGAATTTATTTATCTACCTAACCATCATCCTTTGAGAAAAAGATTTAAGGTTGAGCGGGAAATAGGAGAGACCGACTTTGAGCGAAGAGATATCGATTGGGGAACTCGTTTACAAAGCCTACGTCAAGAACTACCTAATAGCCCACCTGCGTTACCTTAAGGCCGTAGGGGAGAGGATAGGGATGGACGAAGCCCTGAAGATACTCGAGAGGGTCCAATGGGAGGCCGGGAGGGAGTGGTTCAAGGAGAACGGCTCCAAGCTAGATCTGATAACCGACGACGCGAAGGCCGGGGTCGTTTTGGTCAGGAGGGCCATGAAGACGCTCATACCGGGTCCGGGGGTCGGCAGGTACCAGCAGGTCGTCGAGGAGTCTCAAAAGAGGAGCGTGGTCAGGATAGGGGGGTGGTGCCCGATCCTAGAGGCTTCCAAGGCCTTGAACATGGACGGTGGGGTGATCTACATGAGCTACGTCAAGCCGTACATAGAGGCGATGGTGAAGTCGCTAAACCCGAAGCTCTCTCTGAGCCTGACCAAGCTCAGGCCGAAGCACGACTTCTACGAGTTCGTGATAGAGCTGGAGGAGTGATGGGGTCGGAGGGACTCGAACCCTCGGCCACCAGCTCCCAAGGCTGGCATCCTAACCAGGCTGGACCACGACCCCATTCGTGAAGGGAGGCGACAAACTTAAAAAGATTCTCCGAGGCTTGATTTTTGGGCCTCGGTAGCTCAGCGGGTTAGAGCGCTGCTCTGGTAAGGCAGAGGTCGCGGGTTCAAATCCCGCCCGAGGCTTTTTATGGTAGCGAGTTCCGTCGAACGTGAGGGAACCCGATCCGACGGGCTTCGGAAGGCATAGGTTTATAAAAACTCACAAAGACCCGCCCTTATGAAGAAGTTCAACTACATGGATGTGGAACCCGAGAGCCTGGAGGAGGGCAAAGGCGTGAAGAGGAGGTGGCTCATAACCAGGGAGATAGGGGCCGAAAATTTCTTCATGCGCCTCTACGAGGTAGAGCCCGGTGGCTTCACCCCACTTCACTCGCACCCTTGGGAGCACGAGGTATTCATCCTAGAGGGTGAAGGGGTCGCGGTAGGGGGGAGCGAGGAGTGCAAGTTAAGAGAGGGGGACGTCCTCTTCATACCTGGCGGGGAGCCACACCAGCTTAGGAACGAATCCGACAAAGTCCTGAAGTTCCTGTGCCTGATCCCCGCCGTCGATTAGAGGCCCTTCACAAGCTCCAGCTTCTCCGGGAGGTACCTGTCGACTATATGGGTCAGCCCGTACTTTGAGAAGGCCTCGAGCTCGCTCTTCCTCCTTATCTTCAGGAAGTTCTTGAGCTCTCTCTGCCATATCCCCTCCTTGTACCTCGGGTCCCTCAACAGCTCGTGTATCCTCTTTACGTCCACGTCGCTCAAGGGATCGCTCGGCAGCTTGTACTTCACTATGTCGCTCGCCCATACGCCTATCCACTTGCCATCAGGGACCGTGAGCTCCCTGAGGTGGGCCGCGTTCGCCGAGCCGAAAAGGATGACCGCCGCTATGTGCTCCCCCCAGGGATCGCCGTCGGTGAGTATGTAGATCGGGAGGCCCAGCTCCCTGTTAAGCCTCCTTAGCAGGTACCTAGTAGCTCTAGGGGCCTGACCTGCAAGGTCGACTATGAGGGCCTTGAACCGCTCATGGACCCTCTCCTCGACGAACCTGGTGAACATACCCCCCTTCTCTACCGCCAGGACCATCTCCGCACTCGTCTCGACGAATTCCGCCGAACTCAAGCTCGGCCCGATCATGTAACCGTCGGGGTGGGAGGAGAGGTTTATCCTCTTTCCCTCGTACCCCGGGATCGTGTACTCTATGGTCAGGTCCCCGAATATGCTCGACCTCTCTTCGGGGTATATGTTGAAGTCCTCCCTGGCCTTCGTGAGCAGGGCCTCGAGGTCGGTTATTATGTTGTTGGACTCGGCCTGATCCTTGAACTCCATGTTGTAGGCCTGGGCCGAGTAGTACACATCCCTCAAGGTGCTCGTCTTCCCGTCCTTCAGCAGCTTATCGACGAAGAACGCGAGCCAGACGAGCTGGGTCAGGGACCTTATGTGCTTTATGTTGCCCGCATACCTCCTCACGAAAGCCTTTCCGAGCACGTACTGCCTGAGCCTCTTGTCGTAGACTATGTTCCTGACCGACCTGCTCGGTATCCTGACCTCTGGGAAGTCCCCGGAGTCCAGCTTCCTGTACACTTCCAAGCCGAGCTTCCTGAGGGAGGCCTCCACCTCCTCCTTCCTCCTCTTAGCCGTGCCTCTCCTCAACCAGCTCACCCTCCTTGAGCAGCGACCTGTACCTGGGCATGCGCTTCATCCCGGATAGCTCCTTGGAGAACCTCGCGAGCAGGGGGAGGTACTTCCCGTATATGTTCATCCTCCTCCTCACCATTTCGTAGCTCCTCTTCCTCCCCAGGTATCTCCTGAGCCTCCTCAAGAGCTCCCTTAGCGCGTTTTTGAGCTCCCTCTCTATCTCCGGCCTATCCGCTACGAACTCCTTCCCGACGGTCTTGTAGGGGACCTTGGTCGAGCATATGTGGGTTATGATCGCGAGCGAGGTGTTCGGCTTCACCCCGTACCTCCTGAGGTCGAGCTCATCGTTCACGACCTTGGACACCACGTCGCTGTACTCGTCGTAAAGCAGCGGGACCCTGTTCGCGTACCTGTAGAGCTTCAGCCCCTCTATCCCCTTGCAGTTGTAGGCAAGGCCGGCTTCGATTATGAACGGGTAGCCGGAGTAGGCGGATGGGGGCCTGCTCACGACCTCCAGGAATTCCGGCTCTAGGGATTTCATTATCCCGGCCCTTAGTATCTCCTCCCCTACGGGGGAGAGGCAGCTGCTATCCGGCTTCAAGAAGCCGTTGTAACTCCTTAAGGCTTCGACGAACCTGACGAGCTCCTCGTTGTCCAGGGTCTTCGGGTCCCTTTCCTTATCGAAGCCCGCGAACTCCAGGAAGGCGGAGGCGGTCTTCTCCCCGACCCTGTGGAAGTTGCTGCTCATGAACTTCAGCAGGGTCCTCTCCTTCGAGAGCCTTATCATCCTCCTCAGGGCCTCGACGTCTATGCCGTGCGGATGAGGTTTGGTCGGGGATGGGGGCTTGGGCATCACGACGGTGACCCTCTCGAAGTGTAGCTCCCTTCCCTTCGGGTCCTTGAAGTGCAGGGTTGCGTAAGGGGTGATGAGGGAGGTCTGCCTTATGTATTCCGTGATCTTCGGCTCCGCCCTGGTGTAATCTCCGTACAGGGAGACCTCGATCCTTGTCCCCCTCCTCTCCGCGGGCTCCACCCTCCTCTCTATTATTATGGGCCTGTTCTCGTATATGTCTATGAGGAGCTTGAAGGAGTACCTCTTCACCCCGTCCACCGAGGAGGATACCTTGGCCGGCCTGTTCGTGGTTATCTGGGAGTAAAGGATGGCCATCGTCCCGCCCATGCCGAACATCCCCCTGGCCTGCTTCAGCACGAACTTGGACCCGAAGAAGACCCTCCCGAACGCATCCGGCAGATGCCTCGGGTCTATCCCCATCCCGTTATCCTCGACCACGAGCCTGTAGGGCTGGGGGTCGTACCTCCCCTCCTCCAGGTAGGATAGCTCGACCCTTATCTCGGGGAGTATGCCGGCTTCGTCACATGCGTCCAGGCTGTTCTCGACGAACTCCCTCACCGCCGAGTAGAGCGACCTAGAAGGGTTCGTAAACCCGGCCAGATCCCTGTTCCTGTAGAAGAACTCCGATGGGCTTATCTCGCTGAACTTCACTCTTTTAACCATAGGCCCATCCTCTCCATCTTCGCCTTCCTCCTCAGCCTCTCCAGGTGCCTGTAGACCGTTGCGTGCTCCCTCCCTTCCGCGAGCATCTCGACCGCTTCCCTCGCCATCGATATCCCATCGACGTCCCCTATTATGGCTACGGTCCTACCGTAGACGGATATGTACGTGTTGGTGAGCTCCTCTATGGTCCTCCTCGCCTTCCCCTTCATCCCTATTATCCTACCCTTTATCCTCCTCAGGGCGTTCTCCGACTTCCCGACGTAGTCCCTGAGGTCTATGACCTCTAGCGTGTTGGTCTCGTCTAGGAGCCTAAAGGCCCTTTCGGGGGAGAAGCCCCTCCCTATGGCGGTCACTATCCTCACGGCCAGGAATGGATCGGCCTCCTCCAGCCTGCCCTTTAGCCTCACGGTTACCTCCCCCGTGACGTTGTCTATGTCGAGGGAGACGCCGCACCTTCTTTCGATCTCCTCCTTGACGCTCCCTCCCCTGCCTATGAGCACCCCTATCCGCTCCTTCGGTATCCTGACCGTGTGCTCGAAGCTCATCCGCCCTTCACCTCCTTGAGGAGCGCGTCCAAGCCCCTTACCTCCACCCCCCTCCTTGAAAAGAAACTATTTATGTTAATTAGGTCCGAAGTTAAGAACTCTTCGGCCAAGGGGTGATCGACGTCGACGGCCGAGCCGAAGTCGAACAAGATGAGCCTCCTACCAAACTTGAAAACGTTGAACTCCGATAGATCGGCGTGGACCAGCCTTGCCTTCCTGTAGAGCCTCTTCACGATCGATATCAGCCTCTCGTACTCCCTCTCGCCGACCTCGCAGTCCTTGAGCAAAGGGGCGGGAACTCCTCCCTTTCCTACGAACTCCATGACCATCACGTTCCTTTTGAACGCTATGGGCTTCGGGACCGGGACCCCAGCCCTGTAGGCGGTCTGGAGGTTCTTGAACTCCTTCGAGACCCAGAGGAGGATCAGGTTCTTCATCCCCTTCCTAACCCTCCTGAACCTTGGGTCCCCCGCTATGTACTTGAGCCTCCTCTTGAACTGCGCCGCCAGCATGTAGTGGACCTTGACGGCCAGGTCGGAGCCGTCCCTTCCCACCCCCCAGTAAACGCAGGACTCCTTGCCCGTGCTCACCACGCAGTTCAGATGGTCTATGTAGCCGGAGTTCATCAGGTCGTAGATCGCCATGAGGGTCGGCATGTCGAGGACGCCCTCCTCTACGCCCTTCAGCTTATGGTACCCCCTCCAGATGAGGCTCATCAGCTCCGACCGATCCACGGCCTAGGTTCGCCCTAGCCTTTTTAACCCTTCTAAGCTAACGAGGCAAGGGGTTGGCCAGGGCCAGGGTGCACGTCGAGGTGTATGGATGTAGCGCGAGCTATGCCGATGGCGAGATGATAATGGGATTGCTCAGGGAGAGGGGGTACGAGCTATCCGACGAATCGAGGAGCGACGTTAATGTCATAGTTACTTGCTGCGTGAAGACCCCGACGGCCAACCGGATGCTGCACAGGATCAGGCTACTTGGGACGAAGCCTCTCGTGGTCGCGGGCTGCATGCCGAAGGCCGAGAGGTCGAGCATCGAGAAGGTGAACCCGAACGCGAGCCTCGTCGGCCCGGATAGGATAAGCAAGGTCGTGGATGCGGTAGAAGCCGCTCTGGAGGGGAGGAAGGCCGTTTACCTTGATGGGAAGGAGATCAAGCTCGGATACCCTAGGGCCATGAGGAACCCCGTCGTAGGGATAGTGGAGATAGGCTCCGGGTGCCTGGGGCACTGCACCTTCTGCCAGACCAGGCTCGCGAAGGGGAGGCTCTTCAGCTACCCTCCGGAGCTGATCCTGAAGGAGGTCGAGAGGTTCGTAAAGGCCGGGGCGAAGGAGATATGGCTCACCTCGACCGACGACGGGGCCTACGGGCTCGACAGGGGGCTCAGCATAGGGGAGCTGGTCAAGATGGTAGCCAGGGTCGAGGGGGAGTTCATGATCAGGGTAGGGATGATGAGCCCCGAGCCCCTCAAGAAGGTGCTCGACGGGCTCCTAGAGGCGTACGAACTCGAGAAGGTCTTCAAGTTCGCCCACGTCCCGGTCCAGAGCGGGAGCGACAGGGTGCTATCGCTCATGGGCAGGGGCTACACCTCCGGCGAATTCTCCGACCTGGTGAAGAGGCTCAGGGAGGTGAAGGGGATGACCATAGCCACCGACGTGATAGTCGGCTTCCCGACGGAGAGCGAGGACGAGTTCTACGAGACCGTCGAGCTGATAAGGAGGTTGAAGCCAGACGTCGTAAACCTGTCGAAGTTCTCGGCCAGGCCTGGGACCGAGGCGTTTAGGATGAAGCGGTTGGATAACAGGACGGTGAAGTCGAGGAGCGTGAGGATGGCGAAGGTCATAAAGGACGTGACCCTGAAGGTCAACGAGAAGTGGATAGGGTGGGAGGGGTACGCCCTGGTCGACGAGCGGGTCAAGGGGGCCAAGTTGGCAAGGAACAGCTCCTACAGGCCGATCGTGGTCCCCGAATCCTTCGAGCTCGGTAGCTGGGTCAAGGTCAAGATAGGCTCCGTCACCCCGAACTGCCTCCTATCCCTTCGGGCCGTCCCAAACCCGGTCAGAAGAACCTGATCCCATCTAGAGGGGATTCGAGCTCGGGCCCGAATTCGAGGTACGCGCCCCTGCTCAAACCGTAAGGCCTCTTGGATGAGAAGATCGTCAAGACCCTGCCGGCGTGGTTCAGCCTGAACCCTTCACAAGGCTCGTGGGACCTGACGAGCAAGCGGGTCCCGGTCATGGACAGGATCCTCTCGGTTATATCGGAGCCGAAGAGCCACCCGTAACCCCTGGGGGAAGGAAGCCTGCCCCTTATCTCCGCGGGATCGTTCCAGAGCATCTCCCCTAGGTGGCTCTCCCTGGGGTGCTTGGAGTCGGCGTAAAGCAAGTCCTCCATGGATCTGGCCTCGGTCGGGGCCCCTCCGTGGACCGCTACGAAGGAGCCGGGCATCAGGCTCATGTGGTACATCGAATCCCATAGCCTCCTTAGCGCCTCCAGGATCTCCTCGGCCCTAGCCCCGAACCTGGCTTCGAACTGCCAAGGCAGGTCCCAGGGGTAGAAGGGCAGGTCCCTAGGCCCTTCGTGGTTCCCCCTCATGACCACCACCCTGTCCGGTAGCTCCTCCTTCAGCCTCAGGATCAGGTAATAGACCTCGACCGGATACTCGCCCCTATCCCCGTAGTCGCCCAGGAAGAGCAGGTACCCGTCCAGCGGATACACCCTTTCGAGCAAGGCCTTCAGGCTCTCCAGGTCCCCGTG
>JAGGXQ010000142.1 GCA_021162925.1 Nitrososphaerota archaeon | reverse complement strand
GCACATCGTATCCATAGCCGTGAAGGAGGGGCACAGGAGGAAGGGGCTGGGGAGGGCGCTGATGGAGGAGGCCATCAAGGGGCTGAAGGAGAGGGGGTGCAGGGAGGCCTACCTGGAGGTGAGGGTTTCCAACGAGCCGGCGATAAGCCTCTACGAGAAGCTCGGATTCAGGAAGGAATCCGTTATAGACGGGTACTACAGGGATGGGGAGGCCGCATACCTGATGGTGAAGGACCTGCTGGAGTGAGCGTTCGGGTGATCCCTTTGGGTTCCGTGAAGTTCGGGGAGGTCTCCGAGCTCTTTGAGAGGATAGGTGCGACCACGAAGAAATCCGAAAAGGTTAGGATCCTCTCGGAGTTCTTGAGGAAGCTCGATGACGAAGACCTCGCCGTGCTCTGCAGGCTCCTATCGGGCTCGATCTTCCCCGTAGGTAGCGGGATGGAGGTCAACGTCGGGTACAGCACCCTTTCGGAGGTGATCAAGGAGGTCTCTGGTGCCGACGATGAGGAGCTTTCTAGAGTCTACCTGAAGTACGGCGATTTAGGCCTGACGGCCGAGGAGCTGCTCGCCAAGAGGGTAGAAGTGCCACTCTTAGAGAAGGAGCTGACCCTATCCGATGTGTACAGAGCTTTCGAATCTATGGCCAAAGCGAAGGGGAAGGATTCGGCCAAAGAGAGGAAGAGGCTGGTGAAGGGCCTGATCCTCAATTCGAGCCCCCTTGAGGCGAAGTACCTGATAAAGCTCCTGACCGGGGAGCTCAGGATAGGGCTGGTATCGGGCCTGCTAGAGGAGGCGATAGCCTGTGCCTTCAGGTGCAGGCTCGAGGACGTGAGGACGGCCCACCTATGCCTGGGCGATCTGGGCTTGGTTGCGAAGAGGGCGAAGGAGGGGAGCATCAGGGAGGTAGGGGTCAGGCCCATGATCCCGTTGAACTACATGCTCGCCACCACCGTCCACTCCGCGAAAGAGGTCTTCGATTACTACAGGAAGGAGCTCTACGTCGAGTTCAAGTTCGACGGGGTGAGGTGCCAGGTCCACAAGCTAGGGGATAGGGTCGAGATATTCTCCAGGAGCCTGGATCCGGTTACCGAAAGCTTCCCAGAGGTCGTGTCCTTGGTGAAGGGGTTGGGGCACGACTTCATTTTGGACGGGGAGATGATCGCCATCAAAGGGGAGAGGCCCCTACCATTCAAGGAGCTCCAGAGGAGGCTGAGGAGGAAGGAGCCCGATCCCGAACTCGTGAAGGAGATCCCTGTGAAGTTCATGGCCTACGACATCCTTTACTTGGACGGCTCGGTTCTGATAGAAAAGGCTTTGAGGGAGAGGAGGGGGGCTTTGGAGGGGTTTAAGGACACGCTCTCGCTGTCTAGGCTGTTTACGTGTAAGGGGGCCGATGAGCTGGAGAGGCTGTTCAGGGTTGCGAAGGAGCTGGGGCATGAAGGGCTCATGATCAAGGACCCGGACTCCAAGTACGTGCCGGGGAGCAGGGGGAGGCTATGGATGAAGCTCAAGGGCGAGGCCGACACCTTGGACGTGGTTATAGTCGCCGCGGAATACGGCCACGGCAAGAGGGCCGGCCTGCTCTCGGATTACACGTTTGCGGTGCTAGACGGCGACGAGTACAAGGTGGTAGGGAAGGCGTATTCGGGCCTCACGGACGAAGAGATAAGGGAGATGACCGAGAGGCTTTTGGAGCTGGTCGTGGAGGACAGGGGTAGGGTGAAGCTGGTGAGGCCGGAGATAGTTCTGGAGGTGGCTTTCGACAGGATTCAGAGGAGCGACAAGTACGACAGCGGGTTCGCCCTCAGGTTCCCCAGGATAAAGGCGATAAGGTACGATAAGGGGCCTAGGGACATAGATACGCTCGAAAGGGTCAGGGAGCTTTATGAGAAGTACAAGGGCTAGGAGGGTCGTAGTTGAGGCGAGCGCCTCGACCGCAAACCTAGGGCCCGGCTTCGACGTGTTCGGCCTAGGGCTAGAGGAGCCTAGGGACAGGGTGGTGGTGGAGCCTTGCGATGGAGTGGAGATAGTGAGCGAGGCGGAGATACCGAAGGATCCTAGGAGGAACTGCGCGGGCCTCGTGGCCCTGAAGCTCGTCGAGGACTTCGGCCTCCCAGGGGTCAGGATAAGGATAGAGAAGGGGGTCCCGATAGGGAAGGGGATGGGGAGCAGCGCGGCTTCGGCGGTGGCCACGGTATTCGGGATCGATAGGCTCTTCGGGCTAGGCCTCGGCATGAACGAGCTCGTGGAATACGCCGCGAAGGGGGAGCTCGCTTCGGCTGGGGTCGAGCACTTCGACAACGTATCCGCCTCGGCCTTCGGGGGCTTCGTCCTGGTCCTGCCGGGGAGGCCGGTCCGCATCCTTCATGCCGATCCGCCGAAGGGTTTGGGCGTATGCCTGGCCATCCCCGAGCTCGATATGGGTAGCATGAAGACCGGGAAGCTCAGGAAGGTCATCCCCAAGTCGGTACCCTTGGAAGTCGCGGTGAGGAACTTGGGGAGGGCCTCGGCGATAGTCTTCGCCATGCTGACCGGCGAGATAGGGCTGCTGAAGGATGCGGTAAGGGATGAGATAGTCGAGCCCGCGAGGGCCAGGCTCATACCCGGATACGAACACGTGAAGGAGGAGGGGATCAAGGAGGGGGCGCTCGCCGTCGCGCTGAGCGGGGCAGGCCCGACCATGGTAGCCTTCTACGATAAGGCTAGGGCGGATGGCAGGAGGATTGGGGAAGGGATGAGGAGGGGCTTCATGAAGGCCGGCATCAAATCTAATATACTCATCACGGAGGTGGGGGGTGGCGTAAGGTTGCTGGAGGAGCGGTGAGCTCTTGAAACAGGTATGTATAGGGTGTGGGGCGGAGTTCGGCCTAGATGAAAGGGTATACAGGTGCCCGAAGTGCGGGGACATCTTAGAGATTTCTTTCGAGCCTGAGGAGCTGGTCGAGGCATCGAGCGGGATAAGGAGGGATAGGCCGATATCCGTCTGGAGGTACGAGCCCTTCATCCCGATAGAGGAGCCCGAGCCGGTGAGCATGGGGGAGGGTGGGACGAGGCTCATCAAGTGCGAAAGTTTGGGGAGGGAGCTGGGCCTTAAGGAGCTTTACGTGAAGGACGAAGGGGGGAACCCGACCGGTTCCTTCAAGGACAGGGGGATGACCGTCGGGGTAACCAAGGCCCTGAAGCTCAAGGTGGGCAGGGTCGTATGCGCCTCGACTGGGAACACGTCATCCTCCCTAGCGGCTTACGCGGCCAGAGCTGGCTTAGAATGCCTGGTCTTCATACCTAAGGGGAAGGTCGCCCTAGGAAAGCTCGCCCAGGCCATAGCCTACGGGGCCAGGATCCTAGAGGTCGAGG
>JAGGXQ010000088.1 GCA_021162925.1 Nitrososphaerota archaeon | reverse complement strand
TTTTATGGTGCCGGGGACGGGATTCGAACCCGCGACTTCCAGATCATGAGTCTCGCCCTGCGGCTGGCGCTCTGACCAGCTGAGCTACCCCGGCACCTTGATCGCTTTCGCAGAACCATTTATTATCCTTTATGGCCTGAACAGGAGGGGGACGAGCATCTCCTCCCTCTCCATGCCTCCGTGCATCCCCTTGACCTTAAGGCCACCTCCCCTGTACGAGTAGTAGAAGACCTTTCCCCTGCTTGGCAGGACCACGAGCTCCCCGATCCTGTCCCTGAGGAGCTTCCCCCCGCCCCCGAAGAGCCCTTCCTTCACGGCGAGTTTGGATCTCATCGGGTTCAGTCCGAGCTTCGACAGGGAATCCTCGAGCTGTTCGAGGTAGCCTTCTCTAGGATGTATGTAGCTCGCCCTCATCTCCCCGGTTGGGGGGATCTCGATCCCCTTCAGGAGCCACTTCAGCTTCGATGCCTCCACCACCTCATCGACCTCGAGCTGGCCGTGATCCCCGAACAGAGCGACGGAGGCATCGGTCCTCTCGAGCAGCTCTTCCTTCATCGCCCTGAGGAAGGAGCCCACCTCAGCGCACGCCTCCTCCCCTATCCCGTACTCGTGGACTATCGGGTCCAAGGCGTCCCAGTAGGCGAAGACGAAGACCCCTTCGTCGAGCAGCTTCCTCATCCTCACGAACATATCCGAAGAGGAGATGAACCCCAGCCTATCGGCCCCCTTGTAGACGAGCCTCGATATCCCCGTGTCGCTTATCTGCCTCCTGCTCATCACGTAGCATCTGATCCCTTCGAGCCTTTCGAATACCGTCTTGCCCCTCATTAGCTCTTCGCCCTTGACCCCCAGGGAGAGCAGGGAGTCCCTCCTGGGATCCGCGATGCTGCTAAGCTGGAGCATGTTCGCGACCAAGCCGAGCCTTCTTATGAAGACGAGTCCTCCCACGACCCCGTGCTTGGCAGGGGGGAGGGCCGTGCAGACGGTCGCCAAGGCCGTGGCGGTGGCCGAAGGGAAGGTGCTCGTCAGGGGCTCGATCCCCAGCCTCGAGATCAGCTTCCCGATCCCGGCGTCCCTTGCGCACCTGACGAGCAGGTCGAAGCCGAGAGAGTCCATCAGGATCAGGGCGATCCCCTTTTTTGTGCCGAATGGATCGAACCCCAACCCCTTCGCGGAGTTCACGCCGTAGTGCCTGAGCAGGGATTCCGAGATGTTGAGGATCGATCTGCCCTCGTAGCACGGTCTTAAGAGCCCGCCTAACCCGCATCCTTCCTCGAGCTCTCTTGCCCTCTTCATCGCATCCTTGAGCCTACTTGTGGGCGAAGATCGCCACCCCCTTCGAGTCGAGCCTGCAGAACCCGAACCTGACGAACTGGAAGACCTCCCCGATCTCCAGCCCTTCGACCGCGCTTTCGGCGAATCCGTCCGAGACCTCCAGGCTGTCCTCGTTGAACTCGCCATCCCTGAACAGCTCCTTAGGTATCAGAACCCTGAACCCGACCCTATCCTCCCCGACCCACTGGATCTTCGGCAGATCGATGGGGGATTCGCCGGCGTAGCTGGCCGAGATTTCATCCCCAACCTCCTCGATCCTGACGTTGTAGAGGCCGATGAGCCTCACCCTATCTCCCACCTTGAGCCTCTCGGCATCCCCCTTCGCTATGTAGACCTCGTCCTTGACCCTGAGCTCCCTGAACCCCAGGTCGACGCTGGGATGGCATCTAAGCCTCACGACCCTTTCTTCGGCGTTTTCGATCTTCATCCTGATCGGATCGGGGACGAAGTGTAGCCTCTTGCTCTTCGGATCGATAAGCTTCCTGTTCATCGAGTACAGCAGGTCCCAGGTCGGCTCTGACTCGACCTTGCTCACCCCCATCTCGATCACGAACCTCCTGATAGCCTCGGGGGTTATCCCCCTCCTCCTGAGCGCCAAGATGGTAGCGAGCCTCGGATCGTCCCATCCTGATACCTTACCAGACTCTATAAGGGGCCTTATCCTCCTCTTCGACAAAGGGGTCCCTCTAAGGGCCAGCCTGGAGAACTCGACCAGTATCGGCTTCCTCATACCGAGGGCGTCTAGTATCGTGTAGTACAGCTCGTCCCTCAGCTCGTACTCCTTGGACCTCATCGCGTGGGTTACGCCGTCCAAGCTGTCCTCTATCGGGGCCGAGAAGTCGTAGGTGGGCCAGGCTCGGTAGGCCGTCCCTTTGAGCGGGTGGGGCTTGAGCACGATCCTGAAGAGCGTCGGGTCCCTTAGCACGGTGTTCTTCGCCTTCATGTCGCCCTTGAGCCTCAGAACGGCTTCGTTCTCTCCGAAGTCCTTAAGCATCCCGTCCCAGAGCGATAGGTTCTCTTCTACGCTCCTCTTTCTACAAGGGCACTCGAGCCCCAGGGCCCTCCCCCTCCTTATCTCCTCGACCCTGCAGGTGCAGACGTAAGCCAATCCGAGCCTTATGAGCCTCTCCGCATGCTCGTAAAGGGTTTCGATGTCGTCGGACGTGTTCTTCACCAGATCGGGCTCGACCCCAAGCCACTCCAGCTCCTCCCTTATCGCCTCGTAGTATTCGAGCCTCTCCTTGGCGGGGTTCGTATCGTCGAACCTGAGTATTAACCTGCCTTCGTACATCCTGGCGTACTCCTGGTTTATTATCGCGGCCTTCGCGTGCCCTATGTGCAGGTGCCCGTTCGGCTCGGGAGGGAACCTGGTTACGACCTTTCCAGCTTCGGCCTGAGGCAAGGGGGGCAAGCCCTTCTCCTCCGCGACCTTCTTCCTCTCCAAAAGCTCGGGGTGGTGAAGCTCCAGGTAGGCCCTCTGGGCTTCGAGGCCCATCAGGTTGACCTCCTCGACGACCTCCTTGACCACGCTTACCAAGAGCTTCATATCTCGCTTTGCGTCGGGTAGCTCGGCGATGACCTTCCCTATAACGGCGGATGCCACCGCCTTCCCTCCATGCCTGTACGCGTTCAGGATCGCGTGCTTCTTGGCGACCTCCCTTATCAGCTCCCTCATGCTACCAGCTTCTCTCGATCAGGTATCTGAACAGGTCCCTCAGGCATTCCCTCGCCTCCTCGTCCTTCACATCCTCGAAGACCAGATCGAACTTTTCGATCGCCTCCTCGTAGAGCCTCCTCGCCACTCTTCTCGCGTAATCTATCGCGCCGTACTCCACCATCTTCCTAAAGACGTACTCGACGTCCTCCCTGGTCTTGCTCCTCCTTGGCTTTGAAACGAGCTCTATTATCCTATCCCTCTCCTTCGCAACCTCCAGGAGCCTTATCAGGATGAGCGTCCTCTTCCCCTCAAGTATGTCGTCCTTCCCCTCCTTCCCGTACTTCTTCCCCCCGATCAGGTTGAGCACGTCGTCCTGTATCTGGAAGGCTATCCCCAAGGGCCTGCCCATCTCATCGATCTGCTCGAGTCTCTCCGAATCCATGCCGCCTATCATCGAGCCCATCCTCATGGGGGCCGTGCACGTGTAGTAGGCGCTCTTCAGGCTCGCCATCCTGAAGTAATCCTCCTCGCTCAGGTCCCACCTGTTCTTCGCTATCCATCCGAGCTCTATGTGCTGGCCCTCCGCGGTCCTATCGACCATCTTTGAGAACTCTTCGAGTATCCTGACCGCCATTTCGCACCCCAGGATGTCTTCGTTCTTGAGCAGGAGGCCCCACATCTTCGAGTGGAGCGCATCCCCGGCGTTGAGCGCGAGCGGGACGTTGTAAAGCCTGTGAAGGGTCGGCGAGCCCCTCCTCAGCTCCGATTCGTCCTCTATGTCGTCGTGGATCAGAACCCAGCTCTGGAAGAGCTCGATGGCGCTCGCGGTTACGAGAGCCCTTCGGTAGTCCCCCGATAACGCCTTGGCCGACAGCAGGCATAGGGCAGCCCTTAACCCCTTCTTCGGCCTAGATGGGTAGTCCCTCATCATCCTGTAGAGGAGGTCGAGCTCCTCGACCTCGTGCCCCTTGGGGAGGTAATCGAATATGATCCTGTTGGTCTCTTCGTTCGCGAGCTTGAGGAACTCCATGAAGTCCATCACAACCACTCCGCCAACTCCCCCGTGATCACGTACCTGGCGCCCTTGAGCTCCTCTACGTTCTTGGCCCCGACCAGGAACATCACCGCCTTGAGCTCTAGAGCCCTATCCTTCAGGAACTTGACGACCTCTTCCTTCGACTTCGAAGCCGCCTTCAGTAAGGGGTCAGCCATGCCGGTCATATCGGCGCCTAGGGCTATACACTTCGCAACCTCCAACCCATTCCTCAGGCCGCCAGAGGCTATGACCGGTATCTTCACCGCATTTCTGACCTCTATCAGGCTTGCGGCGGTCGGGATGCCCCAGTCCCAGAGCAGCTCGCCCAGCATCTCCTTCCTCTCGTCGATCCCCCTCGCCCTCAAGGACTCTACCCCGGCCCAGCTCGTCCCCCCAAGCCCAGCGACGTTTATCGCAGAAACCCCGGCGAGCTCCAGCTTTATCGCAACCTCCCTGGATATGCCGGCCCCGACCTCCTTCACGATCACGGGGACCAGGTCGGAGATTTCGTCTATCTTTTCTAACACTCCTCTAAAGTCGGTCTCGCCTTCTGGCTGGATCAGCTCTTGAAGGGGGTTGAGGTGGATCGCCAGGGCATCGGCTTTGACCATGTCGATCAGCTTCTTCAGCTCCCTCTTCTTCATGGATTTCAGCTGGGCGGCCCCTATGTTCGCCATCACGAATGCGTTGGGGGCGACCTCCCTAACGACCTTGTAGCTTTCCGCGAGCCCTTCGTCCTCTAGGGCGGCCCTCTGGCTACCGACCCCCATCCCTATCCCCAGCTCCTCGGCAGCTAGGGCCAGGTTCCTGTTCAGCTCCTTCGCCTTCGGCGAGCCCCCCACCATCGAGTCTATCAGGATCGGGAAGGAGAACTTGTGCCCTAGGAATTCGGTCGATAGGTCGATTTCGTCGAACGATAGCTCGGGCAGGGCGTTGTGGATCAGCTTGACGCATTCGAGCAAGGTGGTCGCCCTGGACTGGACCCCCTCCTTGAGGATGAGTTCGATGTCCTCCTCCTTCCTCTTCCTTATCTCGTTCAAGCTCACACCCTCACCAAGGTGCCTAGGTGCTCCTCCCCCTTTAACGCTTTCAGCAGCTCGCCACTCTTAAGGCCGCTCACGAACCTCACGTCGACCCCCATCTTCGCTATCCTGAAAGCTATGCTCAACTTCCTCTTCAACCCGCCAGTAACGTCGAACCCGCCCTTTGAAAAACCTACCTCCGAGCCCAGCCCGATCTCCTTGAGCAACTCTCCCCCTAGCCTTCTGTAAACCCCGTTTACATTCATGGCGAACACGACCCTCTCCGGCCCGAGGAGCTTGGAGAGCTTCAGGACTATGTCGTCCCCCGACACGATCTTGTATCCGGCCCTCGAAGGGACCACATCGCCGAAGCTCACGGGGATCAGCCCATCCCTCAACAGCCTCAGGATAAGGCGCTTGGCCCTACCCAGCATCACGGGCTGGATGGTGTAGCACTCTATCCCCGATTTGGCGAGCTCCTCGACGAGCATGGCGTTGAGCCTGAGCATGGAGGCCCTTATCCTCCCTACGCCACTCACTTCGAAGCTGGGCCTAACCCCGAAGCCGTAGAGCTCGGCGTAGTAGTGGCCGAACGAGCCTCCCCCATGGACCAGGACAAGAGGGGAGCCGTATCCCTTCAGAGCCCTTGCGACGCTCCTCAGCCCCTTCGGGTTTAAGCGCTCACGCCTATCCTTGAAGGTGAGCACGGAGCCCCCGACCTTCAGCACGACTACCAAGCTCTCGAACCCCCAACCGGGAGGACGACCTTGAAAGGGCTGTAGCCTAGGGGCTCGAGCCTCCTCACGAGCCCGTCGGGATCGTCGGACACGGCTATGACCGAGCCTCCTCCACCCCCTCCCGTGAGCTTCGCCCCCAGGGCGCCCTTCTCCAGAGCCAGCTCCACGACCCTATCCAGAACCCTGGAGGAGACCCCCATCCTGGACAGAATGGCGTGAAACACGTTCATGTAGGTCGCAAGGTTCTCGTAATCCGCCTCCTCCACG
>JAGGXQ010000120.1 GCA_021162925.1 Nitrososphaerota archaeon | reverse complement strand
CCCTTTAGGGCGGAAAGGACCAGGACGTAGACTATCAGGGCGAGGAGCAGGTAAGCCGGGAGGAGGATCAGGCTGAAGCCGGTCAAGCTCGAAAAAGAGTAAGTCACGAGGGCCATGGCCGAGGAAGCGATGAGGGACTTTAGGTTCGATCGGGAGTCGAAGTCCACGGGGATGTACCTTCCTCCTAAGTATATCAGGAGCAGGAGCAGGGAACAGTACATCAAAGCCCTGCTCAGGGATGCACCAACCAGGCCTAGCGAAGGCGTCAACAGCATCCCCGCCCCTAGCTCGACCAAAGAGGCGAGCGCCATCGCAACTAACAGGGTCTTGGTCTTTGCCATGGCCGTTAGCGTCGAAATCATCAGGGCCGAGATCCCGTAGGTCGCAAGGCTCAGGGATATTATCGTCAAGGGGATGCAGGCTGATACGTACTTCTCGCCTCCTAGGATGAGCAGGGCGAGGGGGGAGAGGGAGGCAAGGCCGAAGGTAACGGGTATGAAGAACAGGGATATGTAGTGGCCAGCCTTCCTCATGCCTACCGAAACTCCTTCGACGCCCCTCTTACCGTTCAATTCGCTGAGGCTGGGCGTGAGCGTCATTATCAAGGGGGTGCCCATGACCCCGACGAGCGCCGTGGCAGCCGTGAGGACGACCGAGTAGCTGCCTAAGGGCCCTAGCCCTACGGCCTTGAGCACGACGTACTGATCGATCGAGTTGAGGGAGTAGTAGAGCAGGTTCATGCCGACTATCGGCAGCGAGAAGCCGAGTATCTCCCCGTAATTAAGCCCGTTCTGCCCCCTAGGGTTATCGGATACCTTTAGGAAGCGAATGAGCATCGGCAGGGTCGCCAAGACCATCAAGAGGTAGAAGAAGGCCCAGCCGAGGACTATCCCCAAGATCCTAAGCCCCAGGAGGACGAGCGCTACCGTTGAGGCTATCCTGAGCAGCTGGGCGAATACCCTGAACGTGGCTATCTCCCTGAACTTCTTCAGGCCCATGAGGAACCCTATGGCCACGAAACTCAAGGCGGCCGGGAAAACGGTCAAGGCCGAAACCTGGACTAGGAATACATACCTTTCCGATCCGAATAGCAACCCCGATAAGGTCGGGGCGAGCATGAAGAAGGCTAGGGTTGATAGGCCGGTGGAGATCAAGGCGAGGGTCGCTATGCGCCTGACCGCCAACCTAGAGCCGTAGGCCGAGCCCTTCCCTTTGAAGTAGGGTATGTACCTGCCGAGGGCCTTATCTAGGCCCAACGCGCCTACTATAGAGCCCAATGAGATGATGAGCATGAGGGAGTTGAATAGGCCGAGCTCCTCCTTCGTAAGGATCCTAGCCAAGAACATGAAGAGCCCGGCGCCTAAAAGCGCGTTGAGCGCGCTCTGGGCGGTTATGTCCCTGGTACCCCTTGCCGCGATGAGGACGTCTTCAGAGCTCATGACCGGCCCCCTCTTGAACTCCATCCTCTTTAAACATGTAGACGCACAAACCTAAAAGACCTGTGGGGGATGTCCCAGACGTTCCTTAATCAGATCCCTGAGTTGGATTTTTATTCTATGCCTGCCAAAAAACCTAAAAAGGTCTACGCAGTTCGGGTTTACGCACTCGATCCACGCATTACCAGTTCTCAGCAAACTCTCTATATCTTCAGCTTTTAACTCTGTTTGAAAGCGGGTTCCGCACTTGTCACATGTCACGTACCATGGCCCTCTAAGCGCGCTTATGGCGTTGCTCTTAAACTTAGACTCGAGCTCTTGTATGCGTGGCTCCACGTATGTGCTGTACCACCTAGGCCATTCATCCGACTTCAAGCGTTCGAGCTTCTCGAGTGCTTTACGCTCGGACTCTTCCTCGACCCTCCTTTGAAATTCGGCATCGATCCTCCTCTCAACCTCCGAATTTATCATCGCCTCGACCTTTTCGGGCAGCCCCGCATCGGCGACCTCCTTTGAGAAGTGGCGGGGTTCGGGCTCGCTCAGCACCTCTAAGACGTGCTTGAGCACCTTGACCGCCCCCTCGAGAACCTCCTTAGGCTTCTCGCTCTTCTCCCAGCCGAACTTCATCTGCTCGAAGCGCCTCTCGGCAGCATCTCTGATCTCCCTCTCCCTAGCCTTCAAGAACTCCTCTTCGGCCTCCTTCAGCGTCTTTCCTTCGGCCGTAGCCCTGAGCCCCTCGAGCTCGCTCACCCTTGACTCAAGCCTTTCGATAGTCTCTTCTTTGGCCCCCAAATCCGCCTTCAGGTTTTCTATCTCTTCCCCCATCGCATTAACCCTATCCTTGAGCTTCTTGTTGGCCTTGAGTAGCTTCTCCACTCTCTTCTTTTCGGATGCTAGCTCCGACTCGAGCTTCTTATTCCTCTCAAGCAGCGAATCCCTCTCCGACTTCACTTGAGGATAACGCTTTATGGCCTCGAGCTCTCGGATGTACCGGTCGATATTCTCCAAGCTCATGCCCTGGCTATGAAGCCCCTCGTTGGCCTAACTTCTCCCGTTGAGGGGTCGAGGGCAAGCCCCAAAGCCTCTAGTGCGAAAACTCCTAGGATGGGCTCCTCCACATCGAAGACCTTGACGGGAATCAGGTCCCCCCTCCCCATAACCTCTACGTAAGCGGTTGCGTACCACGCCTCCACCTCCCTCCCGTCGGCGAGCGCTACCTTAGTTTTGAACTCCAGCCTCAACCCTAAGGCTTCGGCCAACCCCTCGGGAATACATGGGTAGGTTGCTCCCGTATCCACCAGCATCCTAACCTGCTCAACCCTTCGCTTAAGGGGGTCTCCCAGCTTTACCGTAACGTGAACTTGACCCGTCTTCATCCGCCCTCTACCGAGGCCAAACACCTGCTAGCCCATTCCAGCAGATCTAGCAGTTCCATCCCCGTGTAGATGCCATACTTCCTAGCGATGTCCTCGGCCCTGACCTTGGGATT
>JAGGXQ010000131.1 GCA_021162925.1 Nitrososphaerota archaeon | reverse complement strand
GTCTTTTCGGTCCTGACCATGTTCTTCGGGAACCTGGCCGCCCTGCTTCAGGACGACGCCCAGAGGATGATGGCCTACAGCAGCATAGCCCACGCCGGGTACTTCTTCGTGGGCTTCGCAGGGATATCCGCCCTAGCGGGGCTGGACCCGAAGTGGGCGATGATGGGCCTCCTGATCCACTACGCGGCCTATTCCTTGGCGAAGGTGGGGATCTTCGCGGGGCTCGAGGAGGTTAAGGAGAAGGTCGGGGGGGTCATGCTATCGGATCTGAGCGGCCTAGGGAGGCGCATGCCCATAACCTCTTCCATGTTGCTGATCCTCCTGCTGAGCCTCATGGGTGCCCCACCGCTCCTGGGGTTCTGGGGCAAGCTGTACCTATTCGCATCCGTCGTAGGGTTATCGCCCCTCCTCGCCCTTCTTGCCATACTCAACTCGGCGATATCCGTCGCCTACTACGCCAGGGTCATAAAGGCCATGTACTTCTCCCCAGGGGATTACGAGAGGATCCCGGAGAGGGGGTGGCCACTCTACTCCATAATCGCCTCAGCGATCCTGACCGTGCTCCTGGGGTTGGTGGCGTCGCCTTTGGCCGAGATGGTAGTTCCCTGACAAAATTCGAGCTTCCCGCCCCATTCGGGTAAACCGACCATAGAAATAATCCATAGAAATAATTAAATAATCGGTGGTCATTGATCAAACGGAGGCGAATGCCGAAATGATAGAAATAATATTCTTTGGCAGGGGAGGTCAAGGTGGCGTAACCGCTGCGGAACTTCTTGCAAAGGCTGCGATAAGAGACGGCTTGTATTCCCAGGCGTTCCCGTTCTTCGGAACCGAAAGGAGAGGGACCCCGGTTCAGGCCTTCGCTAGGATCTCCGACGAGCCGATAGAGACCGCATCCCACATCTACGAGCCCGACATAATAGTGGTCCTCGATCCAACCCTCCTCAAGATAAAGGAGGTGATGCAGAGGCTGAAGAAGGGAGGAACGCTCGTCGTGAACTCTGCTGAGAAACCAGTGGTAGAAGGGGTCGAAGCTAAGAAGCTGGCCTACGTGGATGCTACCTCGATAGCCCTGAAGTGGATCGGGAAGGAGATAGTGAACACGCCGATGCTTGGTGCTCTGCTGAAGGCCGAGCCGCTCGTAAAGCTCGAGAGCATAACCGAGGAAGTGGACAAGAGGTTCGGGAAGGAGAACGTAGAAGCGGTTAAAGAGGCGTATGATAAGACCATAGTGGAGGGGAGCTAAGATGGACAAGCTGAAGATGGAGGAGATGGTGCCGGGCTTCGTGATAACCGAGCCGGGATCCACGGTAAGGGTGAAGACGGCCGATTGGAGGACCTTCAAGCCCGTGATACATTACGAAAAGTGCACGGATTGCGCGATCTGCTGGGTCTTCTGCCCTGAGCCTGCGATAGAGGTCAGGACCGATGTGGAGAAGGGGAAGTACGTGATAAACTACGATTACTGCAAGGGCTGTGGGGTCTGCGCCCATGAATGCCCGACCAAGGCCATAGAGATGGTGAGAGAGAGATGACGGTCGAAAGGATGAGGGTTGCCCTATCGGGGAACTACGCCGCGGCCCTGGCCGTGAAGAACGTCGACGTCGACGTGGTATCGGTCTACCCGATAACCCCTTCGACCGCTACCGCGGAGCGGATCGCCCAGTACATAGCCGACGGCGAGCTGGATGCGGAGCTCATAACCGTAGAGTCCGAGCACTCCGCCCTATCTGGGGCCGTAGGTGCCTCGGCGGCTGGCGCCAGGACCTTCTCGGTCACGAGCTCCCAAGGGCTCCTGCTGATGCACGAGATACTTTACATAGCCGCGGGCCTCAGGCTCCCCATAGTCATGGCCGTGGCCGACAGGTCCGTCTCCGCCCCCATAAACATATGGAGCGATCTGAGCGACACCTACGATCAGAGGGATACGGGCTGGATGATAGTCTACTCGACCACGGTTCAGGAGCTCTACGACAGGCTGATACAGGCCTACAGGATAGCCGAGGACCCGAACGTGATGCTGCCGATGATGGTATGCTACGACGGATACAACCTGAGCCACACCTACGCCCCGGTCGACATACTCACGGACGAGGAGGCGAGGGAGTTCACGCCCAAGAGGTTGTCGAGCTACAAGTACAAACTCGACCCCGACAACCCGATGTCGATAGGGGGCTTTGGGAGCCCCGACTACTACATGGAGACGAAGGTCCAGGAGGCGGAAGCCCTTAAGGAGTCCATAAGCACGATAGAGAAAGTAGGGAAGGAGTTCGGAGAGAGGTTCGGGAGGACCTATGACCTCTACGACACGTTCATGATGGAGGATGCGGATGTAGCGCTCATCGGTATGGGCTCGGTCATGGGCACCGCCAAGGTTGCGGTGAGGCAGTTGAGGAAGGAGGGCCATAAGGTCGGGCTGGTGAACCTGCACGTCTACAGGCCTTTCCCGACGGAGAGGCTGGTCAAGGAGCTGAAGGACCTGAAGGCCCTAGGAGTG
>JAGGXQ010000091.1 GCA_021162925.1 Nitrososphaerota archaeon | reverse complement strand
GCTCGCCCATTAAAGGGGAACGTGAGCTGGGTTTAGACCGTCGTGAGACAGGTCGGACTCTACCTGATGGGGGCGGTGGTGGCCTGAGGGGAAGTCCCCCCCAGTACGAGAGGAACAGGGGGACGCGGCCTCTGGTGTACCGGTTGTCCGATAGGGCACAGCCGGGCAGCTAAGCCGCGCTGGATAAGAGCTGAAAGCATCTAAGCTCGAAGCCACTCCCGAGAAAAGGCCACCGTCCACGAGGCCTGACCGCCGAAAGGCGGTGGGCGCGTGGAGGAGGGCCGCCATAGAAGATGGCGTTGATGGGGTGGGGGTGTAAGCCGCGAGCCCTTCGGGGCGAGTGGTTCAGCCCGCCACTCCCAACAGCCCAACGCGCTTCCTTCGAGGGCATCACCAGAACCATGCACGGCGGTTTCGTCCTTTTCTCATTCTAAAATCGAGCATCAGAATCTACTTTCGATTCTTTCTGAGATGAGGTTTTGGTAGCCCGGCCCAGATTCGAACTGGGGTCGCCGGCTCCAAAGGCCGGCATGCTTGACCGCTACACCACCGGGCTTCAACCCTTACGGCTCAACCCTATCTTATAACCCTTGCCCTTATATACTATGAGCGGGCAGAAAAAATGGCTTGGGCTCCGTCTCCGTATACGGGATAAGCACGGAGGGCTACTTGCTCGCGAGCAGGATGGCCAAGGGCGGGTATCAGGTCAGCCTGATAGACGAGAGGTGGGGGATATGCATGAGCCTCAAGCCCGAGCTTATGCTGAAATCCGCTGCGGAGCTGATAACCGAGGACAGCCTCCTCGGGCTCAAATCCCTAGAGGAGACCGTATCCGAATCCGACGTGCTCTTCATAGCCCCGAAGGTGAAGGGAGACGACGAGATCGAAGGCATAGGGGCGAAGGTGAAGCACCTCTTCAAGTACCTGAAGAAGGGGAGCACGGTCGTCATCAACTTGCCCTTGAGCTACAACGGGAACGCCATGCTGGTAAGGCTCGTCGAGAAGATGAGCGGCCTATCCAAGGACGAATTCACCTACCTTTACATGCCCTTGGCGGCTGGAAGGGCCGAGCCGACCAGCATCGGCTTCTACGGCAACGAAAGGGGGCTTCGACCCCTGCTCAAGGCCCTAGGCCTCAGGGAGCGGGCTAGGGGCCTCAACACTTCCGAGCTCGAGCACTTCTCTTGGGTCATGTCGGCCTACAAGGACGTGCTCCCCAGCGTCGAGCTATGCAGGAGGGTCGATAGGGGGGAGAGGAAGAGGGTTTCGAGGGATGAGATATACTTGGACGACATGTTCAGGTACGCCATAGACCTCAGGCTCATGTTGAGGAGCTTCAGGACCGGGGACCCCATGCTCTACTGGGCTAACTCGGTGCTCAAGTCCCTAGATGGGTACGTCAAGTTCCTGGTCGAGGAGGTCAAGAGGGCCGTGAAGGAGAGCGAGTGGAAGGCCTCGAAGACCAAGGTCTTCCTAGCCTGGTCCCTAGATGGGTACGAGATAAGGGGCTTTGGCTCTACGGTTAGGGAGCAGCTCGCCGAGAGGCTCAGGGACTATCTGGGCGAGGTGTTGGTGATGGAGGGAGGTGCGATCCCGCTCAGGGATTCGCTGGCCCTCCATCCGGATAAGCACGTGATCATAGTCGCATGCTCCAAGGCCGACTTCGAAACGGTCGCAAAGCTTAAGAGAGGGGGGGCCAAGGTTCTGAAGGCGAATACGAGGGCGGAGCTGGTGTAGTTTGAGGGTAGGTGTCGTAGGGGTAGGCGGGTGGGGGAAGAATCACCTGAGGGTCCTCAAGGAGCTCGAAGCCCTCGCTTCCTTCTGCGACGTAGACGAAGAGAAGGTCAGGCTTTACAGCAGGAAGTACGGGGTGAACGGGTACACCTCTATGGAGGAGATGTTGAGGGATGAGCGCTTGGATGCCGTCGTGATAGCGACCCCCACCAGAACCCACTTCGGGCTCGCAAAGAGGGCTTTAGAGAAGGGCCTGCACACGTTCGTCGAGAAGCCGTTCACGGGTAGCTACGAGCTCGGCAAGAAGCTCGTGTCCCTGGCGGATGAGAGGGGGGTGATCTTAGGGGTCGGGTACATAGAGAGGTTCAACCCGGCCGTCAGGAGGCTGAAGGAGATAGTGGAGAGCGAGGTCTTGGGCAGGCCCCTCCTCCTCCAGTTCAGGAGGGAGAACAGGCTCCCCGTAAGGATAAAGGACGTCGGCATAATCCTAGATACGTCGGTCCACGACATAGATACGGCGAGGTGGCTGCTAGGGGAGGAGCCAAGGGAGGTGTACGCAAGGGCCGGGGGGATAAACGGGAGGTTCGAGGAGTTCGCGGCGATCATCCTCAACTACGAAGGGATAAAGACCGCGTTCATAACGAGCAACTGGATAACCCCGAAGAAGGTCAGGAAGCTCGTGGCCGTCTTCACCGGGGGCGTGGTCGATCTGGACTTCATAACTCAGGAGGTCGTGATAGAGAGGGAGGGGGAGACCGTGATACCTAGGATGGCGAAGGAGGAGCCCCTTGCCCTGGAGCTGAGGCACTTCCTGGATTGCGTAGAGGAAGGGGTCGAGCCCATAAACAGCGGGAGGGATTGCCTCAACACGACCCTTATAGCCGAGATCGCCCTGAAGTCCGCAAAAGAAGACCTACCCATGAAGGTAGACCTTAAAAGTCTCGGCCGGGTGGGTGAGCCATGAAGAGGAGCCTGCTCGATATACTGGCCTGCCCGATCGATAAGCACTACCCGCTCGAGCTCTACGAGCTAGAGTCGAAAGGTGATATAGTCGTAGAAGGCGTCCTGAGGTGCCCGAAGTGCAACCGATACTACCCGATAATCGACGAAATACCGATAATGCTACCTGACGAGCTCAGGGACAAGGATAGGGACCTCTCGTTCTTGGAAAAGTGGAAGGATAAGCTGCCCAGGGTTATAGTGTACGAGGGCCTCCCCCACCACCTTTAGCCTCCCACTCCCCCTTCTTCCTTTCGTACTCCTCCCTAGAGTAAACGGGCCTGGCGGGGAACCCCATGACGACGGCTCCGTCCGGCACGTCCTTGGTCACCAGGGCACCCATCGCCACCACGCTCCTCCTCCCTATCCTCACACCCGCCTTTATCACGGCCCCAGCCCCTATCACGGCTTCGTCCTCGACCTTCACCCCTATCATCCTTTTGCTGGTTGGATAGGGATCGTTGGTGAAGACGACCCCAGGCCCTATGAAGACCCCGTCCCCTATCTCGGTCAGGGGAGGTATGTAAACCATCCCCTCTATCTTCACGTTCCTCCCGATCTTGACGTTGTAGTCTATGTGGGTGAGGGAGCCGATGCTCGTCCCGTCCCCTATGCTCGTGTTGTCCCCGATGTAGGTCAGGTGCCATATCTTCACGTCCCTCCCGAGCTTGACGTTCTTACCTATGTAGGAGTTGAACCCCGGCATGAATGACCCTTAAAAAGGATGGATTTAAGCTTGAGCCTTCAGCTTCCTCTTCACGTAGCCCTCGACTATGGCCTTCGACGTGAGGACCCAGACGACGAACAGGATCGCCCCTATCGCAACCTTCAGGGTCGCCGTGCCCACGGGTTCGAGCGCCTTTGGAAAGACCTCGGGCATGTTCGCAACCACCTTGAGGAGGAAGAAGGATATCGGAATTATCGTGGCCCACATGTAGGCGAATATCAGGAGTATCGGGATGAGCCTCCTCATATCATCACCCCCGTAAGGATGGCAAGGGCCGAGGAGAAGGAGGCCAAGATCGCTATGTTCTTCGCCACATCCCTTTCGCTCAAGGGGCCATCGAGCAGTAACATCCTAACCAAGGTTATCGGGGCCTTCATGCTCCTAGAAGCCTTGAGCATCCCCCCCTCCACCTCGATGGGCCTCTCCTTCACCTTCCTGTGCTCTATGAACCCCTTCACGCTCGCAAGGTAAGAGAAGGAGTTTATGATCGCCGGGAAGAGCGCAACCATCCCTACGAACTCCGCCCTCCCCACTATCGCCAAGGCCCCGTACATCGCACCTAGGGCCAGGGTTCCGGAATCCCCTGGGAAGATCTTGGAGGGGTACCTGTGGTAAAGGTAGAAGGCGAGGCAGACCGATATCAGGCTCAGGGACGCCAGGAGCATCTCTTCATTCCCTTGCAGCAGGAAGAAGAAGGCCAGAGGGATCGTGGCTATGATCATGAAGCTGCTCATGACCCCGTTCATCACGTCTATCATGTTTACGGTGTTCGAGACGACCGGCATGGACAGGACGACGAGGATCGGATACACTATCGAGAGCCTGGCGGCCCCGAAAAGGGGGAAGCGGAGGTGGTAATCGTACGCCCCCAGGGCCAGGATCGGGACGGCCGAGAGGGTGAGGAGGAGGGGCTTCTCGATCCCCCCTAGGGTGAAGAAGTCGTCCAGCATCCCGACCGCAAAGGCTATGGCGACGCTCAGGGCCATGGCGAGCAGGCCCTCGCTGGGCATGAAGTAGTAAAGGACGGCCATCGAAGCCATCGAGCCCGCGAATATCGAGGGACCCCCAGGCCTGGGGACCATCTTCATCCCTTGCTTGTGGTAGTCCCTTACCACGAAGCCCTTGGACCTCAGGAACCTTATGAGAAGCTCGGTCAGGAGCGTGGTTAGGATGAATGGGAGCAAGGTCGAACCTAGCAGCGGCCCTAGATCCATCTCGATGGCTTTGGCCCTAAAGTATTTATCCTTAATTTTTCAAATAGAGTGGGATGGAGTATAAAGTCAGCGATCTGAGGACCGGAATGAACAGGGTCGACATAGAGGGCGTGGTGACGGACCTATCCGAGCCTAGAGTGGTCAACCTTAGAAGGGGAGGCACCGCCAGGGTCATGGACTGCACCTTTCAGGACGATACCGGTAGCATAACCCTTACCCTGTGGGAGGAGAACATAGACAAGGTGAAGGAGGGCTCGAAGATAAGGGTCGAGAACGGGTACGTGAGCAGCTTCAGGGGAGAGCCGAGGCTCAACGTCGGTAGGTACGGAAGGCTGAAGGTCCTGGAGTAGGCTTGCCCGCCTGGCTCATAAGGCCTTTCAGGAAGGTCGAGTCGACCCAATCCGTAGCAAAGCTCATGGCCGAGGAGGGGGCCGAGGAGGGCCTAGTCGTATTGGCCGAAGAGCAGGAGAAGGGGAGGGGCGGGTACGGGAGGCCTTGGTACTCTCCGAAGGGGGGCCTCTGGTTCTCGGTCCTGCTCAGGCCTAACCTGCCGCCGAAGTTCATAAACCTGGTGGGGCTGGCGTCCGCGCTCTCGGTAGCGAAGGCGATCGAATCCCTTTACGGCATCAGGACCGAGCTGAAGTGGCCGAACGACGTCGTGATAGGGGGTAGGAAGGTCTGCGGCGTGATGGGGGAGGCGAGCGTCGAGCCTGGGAGGCTCGTCTACGTGATCCTTGGCATTGGGGTCAACGTGAACTTCGGGAAGGAAGAGCTCCCCCCGATGCGGCTGGAGGCCACCACCCTTAAGGACGAGTTGGGGCGCGAGGTCGATAGGCTCCAGCTCCTCCTCTCGATCCTAGAGGAGTTGGAGGTCAACTACCGGAGGATCGGGGAGAGGGGGCTGCTCGACGAGATAGAGGGAAGGCTCTTCGGCCTGGGGGAGCTTGCGCTCGTGAGCACGCTCGAAGGCGAAATGGAGGGAAGGATCAAGGGGATAGGAGAGGACGGCTCGATAGTCCTAGGCACCGATGGCGGGGACGTCTCGATCTCGTACGGGACCCTTAGGCTGAAGGGAAAGGGATAAAAATCACGATTTCGAGCAACTGATAGGGCCCGTAGCTCAGCATGGAAGAGCGCCCGGCTCATAACCGGTAGGTCCAGGGTTCAAATCCCTGCGGGCCCATCCCCTATCTCATCTTCAAACTAGCGAGGAAGCCCACCGCTACGCACCTTACGCAAAGGTTAGGCGACTTGATTTCATCCTCATCCTAATAATACCTTATAAATATGTGAGATGACGAAGAGCCCGATGATTATGAGTGCAGCAACGACTATGATTTTACTAACTAAGCTTTCTGTCTTCAATTTCCGATCACCTCCGAGTTTGATTAATCGGGGCTCTATTTAAGTTATGTTTATCACGATCAAGTTAATACCAATCAAGAATTGTAAATTTCACAGATGCCAATATAGGTTCCATAGAGCCTGATCACAAATTGTGATTCGATCAAAAAGCCCCTATGGGATGTAGCATTCACGATCCTAGTGAAGCGTTAACAGAACCTTTTTGGATCTTCAGGAACTCGGCATTCTTCATCCCCACCTTTTCCTTGATTACCGGCAACAGGCTCTCATCGATCTCGTAACCTATCGAGTTCCTGTTCAGTCTTATTGCGACCTCCGTCGTCGTCCCGGTCCCCAAGAAAGGGTCGAGCACCGTATCCCCGATTACCGAGAACATCCTCATCAGCCTGTACGGTATCTCTTTCGGGAAGGCGGCGACCCTCCTCTCCACCTCCGGATGGGTCTGCCTCGCCCCGGCTACGTCCCATATCTGGGTGAACCAGCCGTCCCTCTCTTCCTTCGTGTACCTGCTCGCGTACCTGAGCTCGTCGTGGGGCTCGAACCTCCTCGGCCCGCCCTTTCTGAAG
>JAGGXQ010000059.1 GCA_021162925.1 Nitrososphaerota archaeon | reverse complement strand
TAGCGGGAGGTATCTGTAAGGGGACCGTACCTCTTTGTCCTTGTACCTCCTGCTCGCATCCCTAGGGGTGAGCCTGAAGTAGGTGGGGGAGACGAACGAGACGGTGAAGGAGCTGGAGCCACTTGACACCTCGTAAAGCTCCTCGTAGCCGACGCTCCTGAGCTCGATACTCGTGAGTGGGACCACTTCGTCCATAAGCTTGAGCTCTCCACCCCCTTCGGTCAGCACCCTGACCAGCTTTCTGTTCAGCCCTTCATCTAGGAGGACGAAGGATACGGAGGCGTATCCCGGCGGGACCTTGTTGAAGCATATCCTTCCCCCGCTCATGAATGGGGTCGAGCTGAAGGGGGCTAGGGTCTTCGAGTTGTGGACCTCCTTCGCAAGCCCTTCGTCCGCCGTCTTCAGCAACCTGTAGAAGATGCCTCTAGATGCGAACCCTGTGAAACCGTCGAACCTGAGCTCCCTACGGATCCGGAAGTTGAGGGTCAGCCTGAACAGGCGCAACATCCCAAAAGGCCTAACGGTCGGATTTAACGGTTGCCCCGATCCGATCCACCTTCACCACGCCAAAACCGATGCTCCTCGACCTCCCGACGCCTATCAGGTTTGCGTAGGCGAGCAACCTCCTGAGCATCTCGTCCAACCTCGCCCTCTTCTGGACCTTCCTGAACACCGCCCACCCCACGAAGCCCCTAGGCCTCCTCCTCCCGTCGTAGACGACGGTCTTCGGCCTTATCGAGTAGTCGACCTCCATGAAGTTGTAGTAGGCGTAGCTCGCCAGCCTGTAGGGATCGAAGAACATCAGCTCCCTGGGGGCGTAAAGGTTCCAATGCCTTACCAGGCTGTAGAAGATCAGGAAGGCGTGAGGGAAGAGCAGGTGCCTCTCGTGCCCGTACTTGCTCATCGAGGCCGGGAGCGTTAGGATGGTTGGCGTAAGGAACCTGATCTTGTAGTACTCTCCATCCTCGATGATGACCCTATCGAACCCCTGGACCAAAGCGCTCGTCCCCCTGAGCTTAAAGCTCGAGCCGAACAGCTCCAAGGACTCGCTCGAACTCAGGTCGGTGAGCAGGTCCCCGTACTTCTTCCCGGTAAGGGTCATGTAGAACGAGTATGCGTTCCCCGGGAAGAGGATCAGGTGCGAGCCCTCCCTACCGTACTTGAGGAGCGGCCTACCCTTCAAGAAGACAGGTGATACGGATAAGGGCTTGAACGGGGACTTCGAGTTGAGGAGCGGTTCGAGCCTAGGGCATAGGATCGAGATGATCGACCTAGAGACCTTCGAGGAGAACGGAGGTATTATCGTATCCCTATCGACCTCGAAGGTCACCTTAAGCCTAATTATCATTAAGATTTGGTGGGACGGGATTTAGTAAAGCTTTTCCGTCACTTTACGGTCACGACCGTGAAGTACGAGTCCATGACCCTGTCGTAGAGCTCCGGATCGAGCTTGAACTCCTTGAAGAAGGAAAGGACCTTATCGCCTATCAGCTTCAAATCTTCATCGTTGAGCCTTCTGTACTCGACCTTCGCGCTCTTCCACTCGTGGGCCACTCCGAATTCGTCGAGGGGGCGAAGCCCTACCGACTGAGGCCTCACCTTCCCCCTCACGTATATCCTCCCACCGACCATGCCCGTAGCCAGGTAATCCCCGACCAGCTGCCTATCGCAGCCCTTCAGCAGGCAGTCCAACCCCAGAACTATGGCGATACCTCCGGCCATGTACTCCCCGAAGTAATCGTCGGCCACGTTCCCGACTATGAGGTAAGGCCTCTTGGTTCCGTACTCCCTCATCTGTATCGCCCCCCTGTTCCCCACGTTCCCCCTGACGAATATCTCGCCTCCTTGGAGGGCCTGGCCAACGACGTCCCTGGCGTCTCCGTGTATGACTATCCTACCCGCGTGCATCGCATCCCCCACCAGGTCCCCGGCGTTCCCGTAGACGTGTATCTCGGCACCGCTGTTCAGGTTCCCGAGGCAGTTGCCTGGGGTCCCGTAGACGCTCAACCTGACCCCTTCCGGCGCCCCGATCCCTATGTACCTCTGGCCGTTCACGTGCTTCAAGACGAGCTCCTTATGGCCGCCCCTTATGGCGCTCGACACCTCTTGGTAAAGGGTGAGGCTGTCCATCGCCGAGGCGTCGATGACCTTGGCCTGCCCCGTAGCTTGGGGCTCGCCGAAGGGGCCGAGCTCGGTGAACCAGCAGGATAGCCCGCTCCTCCCGTACTCCACGATCCCCCTGTTCATGGAGGCGAGCATGTACCTCCCGGGCTCTAAGGTGTAAACCCTGGCGTTCGGGGATATCGCCCTGATCTCGCACTCCTCGCTCGCCGCATAGACGTGGCCGTCGTCGATCCCTATCACCATCGGCCTGAACCTGGCCCTGTCGACCAGGACGAGCATGTAAACATCCTCGCCGTCGGAATACCCGGCCACGATCGAGTAGGAGCCGTCGAGGCTCGCACCCCTGAACCTGAAGAGCTCTTCGGTCGACCAATTCTTGGACCAGGGCTTGCGCCCGTAGGGCCTGTTAAGGAGCTTTGCCGCATCCTCCACCCCGAGCCCTTCTACCCTGGTCAGCTCGTCTAGGAGGAAGGCTATGACCTCGCTATCGGCCCCGACGAACCCCTTCCACCCCTTCTCCTTCAGGTACTCGACGTTGGCGCCGAAGGAGCTCACCTCGCCGTCGTGGGCGACCACCCACTCCGAAGACGAGAAAGGACAAGGCCAAGTAGGGAGGGAGCTTGGGAAGCTTGTCGGCAGCCCCGTTTGGGCGAGCCAGAGATCGGCTTCCCGCCCGTCGAGGCCGAAGTGATCCGCGACCTCCCTAGGAGACGCTCCCACCTCCTTGTAAAGGTCGACGTGCCTCGAGGATTGAAGAATCCTGCCCCTGAACCCGCCCTCGGATAGCTTCGAATTGAGATCTAGTATGGACCTGAAGAACCCATCGTAATCGCCACACCTGAAGTACCCGGTCCACAGGAGGAAGGGCCTTCCAGCCGGGGATGGCTCTTCCCTTACGAGCTCCCCTCCAGACGAGGCGAGGCCGGATTTTATCCGCTCAAGGGTCTCGGGGCCATCGGCGAACGCCTTGACCCTTAAGAGCTCCGGGCCTTCTAGGTCGACGGAGGCGAAGCCTACCCCTAGCTTGCTACCCCTGGGCCTTACCGCTTCCACCCCCTTCAAAAGGGTGGAGAAGGGTATCTTGGCCTCCCCTTTGAGCCTCAAGATGCCGAGGATGCTACAAGTGCCCGTCATGGCGAACCACCGGGTTTCAAGTATAGCCTCTTCCTCATGCTCGGGGCCAGGTCGACGGTCCTGAAGAGCTCCCTGTTCCCGACCAAGGTGGACTGCAGGTTCGTAACCCCGGCGGCGGCGGCCAGCAACCTCATCTCTTCCCACATGGATAGAAGGGTGTTCTTCAACCTTTCCTCCGCCTTTCCCTCGTCCAAGGAGTCGTAGTATCCTATCGATATGAGGAAGGCCTTGTCGAATGAGACCAGATCCGCACCTAGGCCGATGAGCTTGTAGGCGTCGTCGACGCCCCTTACGGTGCCGCTCTGGGCAATTAAGAGCTTCGCGCTCCTGATCCCCTCTCTCCTAAGGGACCGATCGACCTCGGAGACGGCTATTTCGAGCGGTAGGGGGTTGCCGTATGATACGTCTTCGTCGATTATGAGCCCATCGGAGTGCTTCAAGAGCCGGGGGGCGAGCCCTATGGATCGCTCATCGCTGCCTAGCCTGATCAGGAGCGGCTTGGCCTCCTCTTCGAACCCCTCCTCCATCCCTGCTTTATACTCTGTGACGTAGAAGGCGAGGCCGGGAACCCTGCTCTCCGATACGAGCATGGACGGATCGGATCGGACGAGCTCCTCATCCCCCTCGACCACGGAGAGCAAGCCGAAGGACCTCGCAACCCTTACGAACACGCCCTTCAGCCAGCTCGGTAGCTCCCTACCGACCTTGGGCACGATCGGCATGAGGACCTTCAGCCCGTTCGGGAGGCAGAACTCGGTCTCTATCTCCTCCCTGTAGGGATCGATGTTCGGCCTGGTGGCTTGGGCCCCATCGCACCTTATCCAGTCGGAGATCCTCTTGGGCCTCTCCACGAACGGGGGAGATGGGCTTCCCATACTCGAAATGACCTCCTTCCCTCCCCTCTTCCCAACCAGCCCGGACATCTCCTTGAGGTATCTGACCCTCCTCCTATCCCATACATCCGGATCTAGCTCGACCTTGTCTTCGGCCGGGACCCCTCCTATCCCTAGGATGCTTAAGGTCTCCTCGTTCAGGCCTACGCCGTAGAGCAGGTCCCTCCTACCTACGAGCTCATCGAGCCTCTTCACCCCGACCTCCTCCATGATGAGCTTGAGCTCCTCCGTCCAACCCCTGACCAGGTTCACGAGCCTCTCCGTGGCCCATTCCAGGTCGAGGAGCTTCTTGGGGTTCGGCTCGATCTTGCTCGCTATCGCAGTTACGCAGGAGCCCGTATGGCAGTTGCGATCCACTATGCAACCGAGGGAGATGAGGAGGGCCGTCCCTAGGGCGACCGCATCGGCACCTAGGGCCATCAGCTTGGCCGTGTCCTCGGCGTTGCTCACCATGCCTGATGCCACTACCGAGAATCCGTCCCTCAGGCCTTCCTCCCTCAAGAGCATGTCGACCGATGGTATGACGAGCTCCACCGGTATCCCAACGTTATCCCTTACCACTACCGGAGCGGCGCCGGTCCCCGCACCATACCCATCTATGAAGATGCCGTCCGCGCCCATCCTTGCGACCTCCAAAGCTATGAGCGGCGTGGTGTTGTTCGCCCCTATCTTGACGAAGACGGGTTTCCCGGTCAGCGCCTTCATCGCCTCTATCCTCTGCTCCAGCTCGTCGTGTAGGGCCGGGGATAGCGCATCCGTCCCGATCGGTATCCTTCTCGTCTTGGATATCGGCTCCGTGACCTTGACCCCGGGGAGGTGGCCCCCCAACCCTATCTTGGCCCCCTGGCCTACCTTTATGACGACGGCCATCCCCGCATCTAGGACCGATAGATCGACCCCGAACCTGGCGGATGCCCACTGGATCGCTATCCTCTTCGACTTCCTAACCTCCTCGTGAAGCCCTCCCTCTCCGGTCCCGGCGAGTATCCCGGTTATGTCCGCAGCCCTGGCTATGGCTATGTTCGGTATCCCGCTCAGGGAGCCGAAGGACATGTCGGCGAAGTAAATCGGGGAGGATAGCTCTATCCTGCCGTTCGCCAAAAGGCACCTGGTATCGCTCTCCTCGACCCTCTTCCCCTTCTTCATGAAGATCCTGTCGAGGATCCTGTTGCTCCTCTCCTCTGGCAGGGACCAAGGGCGTACCGCCTTCCCGGTAAGGGATAAATTTCTTATATGATTTACCTTGATTTCATTCCAAAATTCTTTGTTTACTTGCCTTGGAATATTGAAGTATTTGTTTAACAAGACCGGATCAATGTTTATTTTCGGCATCCTTCGGGTTAGAGGGATGTTGTATATAAAGCTTTCTCAACCGGGCGCCCACGCATCGGTCCTCGAAGCTAGAGGGTAAGGATTTAAACCGATGGGTTAAGATCGGGCGTGCCGAGCAGGATCCTGATATACACGGGGAAGGGGGGAACGGGGAAGTCGGTGATCTCGTGCGCCACCGGCCTGAGGTGCTCCGAATTGGGCTACAAGACCATGGTCCTATCGGCGGATCCGGCCCACAGCCTATCCGATGCGTTTTCGACGAATGTAGGGAGCGAGCCGGTGGAGGTTAGCAAGAACCTCTGGGCCATGCAGATAGACTCGATCGCGGAGGTCAAGAAGAGCTACGCGGCCATTCAGGAATACTTCGCAAAGGTCTTATCGGCGAAAGGGATAGACGAAGTTCTCGCCTATGAGCTCGCATCCCTGCCGGCGATGACGAACACCTTCGCCCTGCTCAAGCTGGAGGAGCTCGAGGGGAGCGATTACGACGTGGTCATACTCGACACCGTTCCATCCGGGGAGGCGCTCAGGTACATATTCCTGCCCAAGATAGTCGGGAGGGTCGGTAGGAAGCTGCTCGGAATGCTCAGCCCCCTTGCCGGTGCGATGAAGCTTCTGGAGCCCATCTTCGGCGCCCCGACCCCGGATAAAGAGGCGATAAGGGGGCAGGTATCGCTCGTGGGCAGGCTGGAGAGGCTCTGGGGCATCTTGAGCGACGTCGATAGATCCAGCGTGAGGCTCATAGCGAACCCTGACACCTTCAGCTTCGAGAACCTGATGAGGACCCTACTCATAACCAATCTCTACGGTGTTAACGTCGACCTGGCGATAATAAACAAGGTGCTACCGAGCGTGGTGAAGGACGGGTACTTCAAGGAGTGGATAAGCTCCCAAGAGGAGATAGAGAGGAAGTTGGAGAGGAACGTATATCCTCTGCCCGTAAAGAGGCTGAGGCTCTTCGAGAGGGAGCTAAAAGGGATGGACATGCTCAAGAAGTGCGCGGATGAGCTCTTTGGAGAAGAGGACCCGGCGAGTATCTACTACAAGGGTTCCCCGTTCGAGATAAGCTCCAGCAAGGATAGGCTCGTGATAAGGATAAGGGCTCCTTTTACGTCGAAGGAGGACCTGGACGTGGAGAGGTTCGGGGACGAGCTCATCGTTAGGATGAAGACCGAGATGGGCGAGGTCGTGAACGTGATACCCTTGCCGGCCATGGCCTACCTGATGAGCCTCAAGAGGGCCAAACTATCTGGAGGGAGGCTGAACGTCGAGTTCGAGAGGGAGAGGTAGCTACTCGCCCTTCTTCGCCTTCTTGTAGGCCATGTCGAGCAGCTCGATTATGTGCAACAGCTTCATCTTGGACTTGTTCGTGAGCAGGCCCAGCCTTAGCTGTATGTAGCAAGGGGCGTTCACGGTCACTAGGGCGTCGG
>JAGGXQ010000005.1 GCA_021162925.1 Nitrososphaerota archaeon | reverse complement strand
TTCGGCTCCCTCACGCCCGTATTCGTCATAGTCATGGGTTGGGCGTCGAACAACAAGTTCACGCTCATAGGAGGGGTGAGGGAGGCGCTCATGGTCGTATCTTACGAGGTCGCGCTCTTCATCTCCGGCATGGCCATGGCCTTCTACTACGGTACCCTTGACCTTCAGAGCGTAATTTTGGCCCAGAGATCCGGGCTCTTGGGCCTATTGGTGAACCCGTTCGCGGCGTTCGTCTTCTTCGTGGCTTCGATGATGTCGGCCGGGAGGATACCGTTCGACATATCCGAAGGGGAGCAGGAGATAGTGGCCGGTCCCTTCACCGAGTACTCCGGGATAATGTACGCGTTGGTGATGGGCTCGGGCTACATAAGGAGGTACGTGAGCCTGATGCTGTTCTCGATCCTGTTTTTGGGTGGCTGGTACCCCCTCCCGCCCGAATGGCTCCTAGACATTTCACCACTCTTCGGGACCGTTTCCCTGATCCTGAAGACCCTCGCCCTCCTGCTCTTCTGCGTCTTCCTGAGGAGCGTCTACGGCAGGTACAGGCTCGATCACGCCATGGAGATAGGGTGGAGGAAGCTAGTCCCCCTGTCCGTCCTCTCGGTGATCTTGTCGATAGCCCTGAGGGTGGTAGCTTGAAGAAGCTCGGCTTGGTATCGGCCTTGGCGTCATTCGGGAGGCACCTCTTGGCGATAGGCGTCGGCATAAGGTACCTCTTCTCGGAGCCTAGGATGACGGTTAGGTATCCTGAGTATTACATCGTGCCTGAGGAGGGGTACAGAGGCGAAGTCAGGTTTCATAGGGATAAGTGCATAGGGTGCGGGCTCTGCGCCAGGATCTGCCCCGCATCCGCCATGAAGATGTACAAGCTACCGGGTGAAAAGAGGATGAGGCCGGGCATAAACTACCAGCGGTGCATATTCTGCGGGTATTGCGTGAGCATATGCCCTACCGGCGCGCTCGAGCTCACCCAGGTCAACGACGTGGCCTGCTATACCTTGGACGAAATGGTCCTATCTCCCGATGAATTCGAGAGGGAGAGGGTATCTCCGGCCGTCAAGGAAGGGGCCAGGCCGCTCAAGACCCGGTTCGACGATAGGAGGGGGTTGAAGCATGTACCCGATTGATTACGGCTCGATGGTGGAGCTAGGGGCGTTCCTAGCCCTGGCTTTGATCGCGGTTGCGTTCTCCATCCTATCGGTTTTGACGAAGGATTACGTGTATTCGGCCCTCTCCCTGGGCATCGTCGGTATATCATTTGCCGGCCTATTCGCAACCTTGGGATATGGCTACATAGCCACCTTTCACCTACTCGTTTACGTCGGTGCCGCTGTAACCTTCATAGCATTTAGTGTGGTCATGATGAGGGAGTTGCCGGAGGATTACAGGAGCTTGAAGTTCGTCGCGTTGGCCATAGGCGAGTTGTTCGCGATCCTCATAAGCGCCTCCCTGCTGTCGGGCGTCGCGCCCGTCCAACTCAAACCGATGCCCTCCCTTTCGGAGCTGGCCGATACGATCGTTTCGACCTACTGGTTCCCGCTGCTGGTGCTGGCCCTCTCTCTTGCGACCGTGATAATAGAGGGCCTGGTGATAGCGAGGAGGGAGGGAAGGTGATCTCCTCGATCCTTTACGTCTTGGTATCGGCCGTGGTCGCGGGGGTAGGGGTCTACGGCGTCATCTCACAGAGGGGGGCTATAAGGATGCTAATAGCCGTCGAGCTGATGTTCAACGCCGCCCTCCTGCTCCTCCTGACCTTCTCCAGGTTCGTGAACCCGCTCGAGGGTTCGGTCTTGGCCCTCTTCGCCATAACCCTGGCGAGTGCCGAGGTCGGCGTCGTGGTGCCCATAATAGTGCTGCTGTTCAGGGTATTCGGCACCACCGACGTCACCAAGGCGAGCAAGATGAAAAGGTGATCGGGATGATCGTTTTAAACTACCCTCTGATACTTTCGACCGTAGTCGTCCCGTATGTTGCGGCGTTCGTCTCTTGGGTGTCTGGGAATAGGCTGAGCCCGAAGGCCCATGCGGCCCTCAACTTCGCATCCCTAGCCTACGGGTTCGCCGTATTCCTGGCCCTCTCGTGCACCTACGGCCTAGGGCAGGTGGTAAGGGACCCGGAGATATACTCGATCCCAACTCTAGGAAGGTTCTCATTCCTGATGGACGCCTCCACCTTCCCCGCCCTCCTATCGATATCCCTGGTGACGGCGGTGGTCTCGCTTTACTCCGTCCCCTATATGAAGCACAGGTTCGAGGAGCTGGAGAAGGATGGGATCAAGGCGCCTAGCTGGGGCTCTTACTTCCTCCTGTACACGCTCTTCTCCGCATCGATGATAGGCTGCCTCCTGGGGACCAACACGATCGAGTTCTACATCTTCTTGGAGCTGACCCTAGTGCCGAGCTTCCTCCTCATAGCCTTCTACGGATACGGCGACAGGGTGAGGATAGCGATAATGTACCTGATCTGGACCCACGTCGGCGCGGTGCTCTTCCTCCTGGGGGCCCTATCGGTCGGCTTCGTATCTGGGTTCGACTTCATAAATCCGAGCACGGGCGAGATGCTCCTGGGCCTTGGAGACGGCTTGCCGGCTTCGACGCTTTACGTCGCCATGTGGCTGATGGTAGTGGGCCTGCTCGTCAAGGTGGCGGTCTTCGGCGTGCATATGTGGCTCCCCTACGCCCACGCCGAAGCCCCTACCCCGGTCTCGGCCCTCCTCAGCCCCTGCCTCATCGGGATAGGCGCGCTCATGCTCCTGAGGATAGTCTACGTCCTCTTCCCAAGCGCCATTCAGACGGCTTCCCCCTTGCTCTTCGTCTGGGCCCTGATCACGATGATCTACGGCGGCTTCATGGCCCTGGTCCAGAAGGACTTCAAGAGGCTCCTGGCCTACAGCAGCATATCCCAGATGGGCTACCTGCTCC
>JAGGXQ010000107.1 GCA_021162925.1 Nitrososphaerota archaeon | reverse complement strand
TTAGATCCGTTTATAAACGTAACACCGAACTTGACGTCGGTACCGAACGGTATATTATCACCGTCGAGTATCGAAGGAGTATTGCTGCCTGTGAACGCAAGGAAGCCGTTCGCATCGGTAGTACCGTTAATGTTAGTACCAGTAGCATTCTTTAACCGTAGATCATTAGTAACGTTTAGGGTTCCATCTCCAGACTTATCGAGCACTAGCGTGTAGTTTGGTTTATTGGACATTCCACCAGCCAAAGCGGCGAAGAACGTCTCGTCTCCCTTTACGGTGAGGGAAGTCGCATCCCTACTGTAAGCTAGGAAGGCTATACCGGAGGTGTTGGCAGTTCCCGGAGAAGAGACGAATAGCTGGTTCTCGAACACGAAGGTGCTCTCATCGGTCAGTATCTTAACCTTTACCGGAGTTCCATCCGAAGCGGGTATATCGCTGGTTATGTTTCCGTGGGGAGAGGAACCGCTAGTGAAGTTGATATACCTCCCAGTGGCATTCCAACCCTGCGTAGCACCGTTGGCTATGGTCAGGTTGGCATCGCTAGCAAATGAAAGGATCTTGCTCTCGGTTACACCAGCTACCGTGTATTGTAAGACTACGTTCTCTATCGAGCTACCGTCAAGGCCCGTGGCTTCAAGAGTCAAGTGACTGGAGGTCGTTGGGGGGGCCTTCGGGTATATGCTCGAATACCAATCTGTGTAGTTATTAACACCAGTAGTGGCGAGACGTTCATATGGGAAGCTTGCTGTAGTGTTCACGATTCTGAGGTAGAGCCTCGGATATATCGTGAAGGTAGCGGTAGCGGTTATGCCGCTATCCTGCCCCTCGGCCTTTACGGTTACGGTCTTCCCGCCAGGAGCGCCCTCTATCGCCGGTATGGTGGCGTTGGTACCGTTGTAGAGTTCATAGTAACCATCGGCAACGCTAATAGTAACTACGAACGTGTCGTCTATGGTCACCTTCACGTTCTCACTACCATCGAATCCGGATAGGTGTATGCCGACCGTGTCACCGACGTATCCCTCGGCCGGGAAGTCTAGAAGGTCGTCGAGACTTCCCGGTACGCTCAATCCCTCAACGATCATTCCGTAGCTTATGGAGCGGAAGACTATCCTCGCCTTTACATCGAAGGTAGCGGTCGCCTCGTTTCCTGATGCATCGGTCGCCTTTATCACGTAGCTGCCCTCCTTCACCTTCGGTATCTGTATCTGAACCTTGAAGTATCCGTTCGGATCGGTCTTGACCTGGGCGGGTGCCGTACCTGCAAGGCTAGGCCTCTGTTTGTTTACGACGGTGCTATCGAACTTTATGGTGACGTCGCTGTTGGCCGCGAACCCTTGGCCGGTTACGGTTATCCATTCGTTGGCGTATCCCTCCGTTTTACTGAGAGTTATGGTAGGACTCGCATGCACCTGTGGAAGGGTTATAGCCGCTGCGATTACCGGTAATAGCAGTAACGCAACCAGAGCTATCGGCCCTAGCTTTCCTGACAGCGCTCTAAAATTCGGAGAATATACACTCTCCATCATCTCACCTATTTTTCGACTAGCGATCAAGGGCATGGTATTTAAGCGTTTTGGACTTTGGGTCTACTTTCACCTTTTTTAATTCGCAACGAGCAGAATTTTTGTTAGTTTTTTAACTAAAACAGGAGCCTAGGATGAAGCGCCTAGGAGGCCAAAACTTAATAAGCCCCGAGTCTTTAGCCATGTTAAGGTGGAAGGTTTGATCGGGGTATTCCAGATTTGGGGGACTGAATGGATATGGGTAGCGGTGGTCCTGATAGCCCTCTTCGTCGGGGCGAAGAAGATACCCGAGATGGCCAGATCGCTGGGGAAGGCGAAGGCGGAGTTCGAGAAGGGGCAGATAGAGGGAGAGCTGGAGATAAAGAAGAAGCTCGAAGACGAGTACGGCGAGGATGCGAAGATAATCGAGCTGGCGAAGTCCCTCGACATAGACACGGCTGGCAAGTCGATAGACGAGCTGAAGGAAGAGATCAAGAGGAAGCTCGACAAGAAGGGCTAATCCCTGAGCCTCTGCATGGCGAGGGCCAGCTCTTTTATCACTTTCTCTTTACTCCTATCCTTATTTATGACTATGTAGCCGGACTTCCTCCAGGGCCTCTTCGGGTGCCTCGCCTCGAACCCTTCGGGCTCGTACCCCAGGGCTCTCGCCGCCTTTACAAGCCTATCAAGGTTGGGGTTCTTCGTAGCCAGGCTTATCGGGACCCTCCTGCCCTCGGCCCGGCTCAGGCTGGAGTCGAAGTAATCCAGCCATATCACGAGCTTGCCGTACTCCTTCATTTCAGCAGGACCGCGTTGACCACGCCGTCCTGGGAAGGCCTGGAGACGACCCTGGCCCTCCCTAGCTCCGTCTCTATTATCGCGCCCTTGGTTATGACCCCCCTCCTCTCGTAGTCCCTGTTGGCCGGGTTCTCCAGGACCTTCAGTATCTTCACCTTCGTCACCTTCGCGCCGTCGGCGACGTTTGCGTAGTTCACGCTCCTCAGGCCCAGCTTCACGTTCCCTCCCCTCGCCCTCTTCTTCACAAGCTTCGGCTCCCCTAGGACCGTCTCGAGGGGGTATCCGTCTCTCTCGTACTTCCTCCTCCCCCTGGACCTCTTCCTCCTCCCACCGGTAGCCTTCCTCTTCTCAAGGTTCTCGTAAGGCTTAACGCCCATGCCTTGGCATCCGGGCCTTCAAATTTAAATCTTTGATCCTCTTCAGCTGCCTCTTCAGCTCCTCCGGGTCCTTGCTAAGGCCGAACTGCTCGGAGAAGAGCGGCGTCGTCACGTACTCCCCGTTTGCGTTCTTCCTCACCAGGCCCAGCTTCACCAGCAACTTCAGGTGAGAATAAACGTGAGAGCCGCGTGCCTTCGAAAGCTCCGATGCCTTTATCGGCTGGTAGAAGGCGACCTGGCTAAGGGTCTTGAGGACGCCCTTGGAGAGGAGAGGCTTCGCCCCGAACGACCTCGCTATCCTCCTGTACTCTTCCCTGAGCTGCATCACGAAGGCATCGCCAACCCTTCTCACCTCTATCGCCCCGTCGAACTTGAGCTCGAGCTTCTTGAGGAGGGCCAAGAGCTTCCTCCTACTCTTCACGCCGCTAACCCTGGAGAGCTCCTCGAGCGTCAGCGGCCTGCCCGATGCGTAGAGGGCGGCCTCAATCCTCTCCAGCTCCTTCAACCCTTATCACCTTCAGATCGCCGTCGACCTCCTCCAGCCTTATCAGCCCTTCTTGGGCCAAGAAGAGCAGGATTATGAATACCCTCGCAACCTCGAGCATGTCCATTCCTTGCACGTACTCCCTGAAGCCCAGCTCGCCCTTCCCCTCCAAGGCTTGAAGCAGGCTCAGCTTGAACGCCTCCACCCTCTCCGCCAGGTCGACGAACTCCTTCTCTTCGGGGAGGGGCTCGAGCGCCTCCGGGGCCCTTCTCCTCTCCCCTAGGAGCTCCTCCAGGGCCCTGAGCATGTCCTCCAGCTCTAGGGTCTGGAGCTCGAACCTGTAAGGCAGGTCGAGGATCGTCGGGGGCTCGAGGCTCTCCCTCTCCACTCGATCTACGTGGACCGGTTTGCTCACCTTGAAGAGGGACTCGACCTTCAGCCTGTAAAGGATCGAGGAGTTCAGGACCGCGGAGCCGCAGATCCTGAAGTCCGTGGCGTAGGCCTCGATGGCCTTCAGGAGCTCGTCTATCTTCAGCTCCCAAGGCCTCTTGACCCTCTTGATCCCCACGCCTAGCAGGAGGTTCAAAGGCGGCTTCGAGAGGGGCTCAAGCACTCTGGCTCACCTCCAGCCTCGGCCTATACCCGACGGCCTTCGTCATCCCGTCTTCGAGGTAGACTCCTATCAGCCTATCGGCCATCGAGACCATCACGTCCTTGAGGCTGACGACTATCATCTGGGAGCCCTTCGCCTTGTCCTTCAGCAGCTCGCCAAGCCTTTTCAGGTTTACCTCATCTAGGTGGGCGTCGATTTCGTCGAACATGTAGATCGGTGATGGGAAGACCGACTGCATGGCCAAGAGGAACGATAGGGCCGCTATCGTCTTCTCGCCACCGCTAACCGAAGTCGCCTCCCTGGGGGGCTTGTTCGGGAACTGGGTGATCAGGAAGAGGCCGCCGTCGAAGATCGTCTCCGGCTTTTCTAGCTCGAGCCACGCCCTCCCGTTGGTAAGCCTGGAGAATATCGCCCTAAGCTCCGTATCTATGCTCCTGAGGGCCTTCATGAATGCGTTCCTCTTCTCCTCCTCGACCCTCTCTATGAAGCGGACTATCGCATCCCTCTCTATCTGAAGCCTGCTCACCCTGTCCGAAAGGAACTTGAAGTCCTCGTAAAGCTCCTCGTACTGCTTCAAGGAGAGCAGGTTGACCCTCAGCTTCAGCTCGTCGTACTCCTCCTTAAGGGCGCTCAAGACCGATTCGTACCCGTAGAAAGGCTCCAGGGGCTCCCTGTAGCCCAGGGCCTTGAGCTCCTCGAGCTTGCGCCTTAGCTCGAGTTCTTCGTGCTCCCTGTCCTTCCTGATCGAGTTCATCTCCCTGTCGAGCTTCAAGAGCTTGGAGGTTAGGGCATCGATCTCATCCCTCAGCCCCTTTACCCTGAGCTCGTAGGCCTTCAGCCTCTCCTTCGCGGACTCGAACTCCGACTTCATCGAGTCCTCTTCCTTCCTCAGGGCCTCGAGCTCGGTTGAAATCCTGGAGAGCTCCTCCTCGGATTCCGCCACCGCCCTCTCCCTCCTCTCCAGCTCCCTAGAGTATTC
The DNA here is from genome assembly GCA_021162925.1 of Nitrososphaerota archaeon. Lineage (GTDB taxonomy): Archaea > Thermoproteota > Nitrososphaeria > Nitrososphaerales > JAGGXQ01 > JAGGXQ01. Next base: position 512 of record JAGGXQ010000107.1, on the reverse strand, counting down.
CTCCGTCCTAGATTTCATGAGGGAGAGCTCGGACTTCAGGCTCGAGAGCTCCGATTCCAGCTTCGACCTGGACAGGTAGAGGTTGGAGAGCTCGGATTCCAAGGACTTCAGCCTGCCCTGGAGCTCCGACTCCCTCTCGTTCAGCCCTTCTAGTCGCCTCTTCAACTCTTCGAGCCTGGATGCCTTTTCCGGGGCCCTGGCCGAATCCAGCCTGGCCTTCACCCTTTCGACCGCCTTGCCGGCCCTCTCGATCTTCTTGTCGAGCCTGGATGTGGCCCTCTCCAAGGCCGTGTACTCCCTCTCAGCCCTAGAGAGGACCCTCTTGTAGTGGCTCAGCACCCTCTTGACCTCCTTGACCGAGCTCGACAGCTTGGATAGCTCGATGAGCCTTGCGAGCCTCTCCTTCTCCAGCCTCCCCAGCCTGTCGTCGAGCTTCCCCAAAGCCTTCACCTTCTCCTTAAGCCTCCTCCTGAGCTCCCTTATCGCCTTCGACGACTCGGTGAGCTCCCTTT
>JAGGXQ010000130.1 GCA_021162925.1 Nitrososphaerota archaeon | reverse complement strand
CTCTCGACCCTGGCCGCCTCCCTATCCCTCTGGCACGGCTGTGACGTCTTCGACCTGGGCGTTTCCCCGACCCCTCTGGTCGCCTACTCCTCTAGGGAGCTAGATGCCCTAGGCTTCTCCATAACCTCCTCTCACAACCCCCCAAATTACTCTGGGTTCAAGGTCTTCGACGGGCTCGGCCTTCAGCTCCCACGTAGGCTCGAAGAGGAGATCGAGCGGGCCTACCTCGACTACAGACCCCTGGGCTACTCGAACGCCGAATACAAAGATGCTTCGTTCATGCTCGACGAATACGAGGGCGATCTCCTATCCAGGCTACCCGAAACCGGCAAGGCGTTTAAGTTGCTGATCGATCCCGGGAACGGGACCGCATCCGACATCGCCCCCAGGCTCTTCTCTTCTTTGGGCCATAAGGTGATCGCCGTGAACTCGAACCTGAGCTGGTCCTTCCCCGGCAGGTCTCCGGAGCCAACGGAGGAGAGCTTGAGAGAGACCTCCGAGCTTATGGAGCTGACCGACTCGGACCTAGGGGTGGCCTACGACGGAGACGCCGACAGGCTCGTCGTCCTGGAGAAGGGGGGCAAAGTCGTGCCCGATCGCTACCTATCCGCCCTCCTGCTCAAGCTCACCTTGGAAAGGAGGAGGGGGAAGGTGGTCCTATCGGTGAACACCTCCAAAGCCGTCGAAGACGTGGCGAGGAGCTACGGTTGCGAGGTCGTGAGGGCGAGGCTGGGAAAGACCTTTAGGACCCTCCACGAAGTGGGTGGGGTGTTCGCGACGGAGCCGAGCAAGGTGGTGGACGCCGAGTGGGGCCTATGGGAGGACGGCCTCTACTCTTCCTTCAGGCTCGTCCAATACCTATCGAGCGAGGGGCTCTCGATCCGGGAGGCGATCGAGGACATCCCGAAATATGAATACTTACAGGTGAACCTGGAGGCCGACGGCTTCGAGTTGGGCAAGGTGAAGGAGAGGGCCAGATCGGCGTTCAGGGGGTTCGGGGTGGTCGAGGAGTCGGAGCTCGACGGGTTCAAGCTCGAGTTCGAGGACGGGTCCTGGGTCCTCTTCAGAAAGTCGGGGACGGAGCCGAAGGTCAGGATATACGCGGAGTCGAAGGGGGGCAAGGTCAGGGAGCTGGTGAAGGTCGCCCTGGGTGTCCTGAATGGATAGGGTAAGGGAAGCGATCCTGCTGGCGCTCTCCAAGGGGTATCAGATAGAGCCGAAGGCGATCGAGTTCATGGCCTCGGTGAAGGAAGACCCGGTTTCGCTGATCCAGAGGGCGATGGAGGAGAAGAAGGCGGGGCACATAATAAGCGTCGAGGAGATTAAGGCCCTACTCGAGACCGAAGAGGAGGAAGAGGTTGAGGCGGAATACGAGGTACTGATGGACCCATCGGACCTGATATCCACCTCGGAAGGGGAGGAGGGGTTCAAGAGCCTCTTCATCAGCAGGTACAGGAAGCTCATGTCGATAGCGAGGCAGAGGATGGACGCATCGAAGGCGATCAAGATATCGAAGCTGAAGGACGGGAGCCTCACGGCCGGGCTGCTGATGTCCAAGTCGGTCGGCAACGGGAAGGCCAGGTTCACGATAGACGACGACACGGGCAGCATAGAGCTGATGGCCTTCGATCGGAAGGTGATAAGGGTCGTCTCCGAGGCCCAGCTCAACCAGCTCCTGATAGTCGGGGTCGAGTGGAGCAAGAAGGGGCTCGCGGTAGCCAAGAGCGCCTACCATCCGGACGTTCCGGACCACCTGCCGTCGCTCCCCGGGAAGCACGTATACCTGGCCCTCCTCTCCGATCTTCACGTCGGCAAGTCCTTCATCGAGCCGGCGTTCATGAGGCTCGTCGAGTGGCTTAAGGGGGAGGCCAGGAGGCTCAGGTACCTGATAATCGCGGGGGACCTGATCGAAGGGAACGAGGCGAGGGGTGAGGGCGCCAAGGCCCGGATGGACGAATTCGCGAGGCTCATCGGGCTGATACCGAAGGGGATCGAGGTGTTCGTAGTCCCAGGAGACCACGATCCGGTCAGGCGGGCGCTCCCCCAGCCGAGGATAGACAGGGGGCATGCCGCGGCCCTTTACGAGATGGAGAACGTCCACATGCTAGGGAACCCGAGCTGGTTGAATTTACACGGTGTAAACGTGCTGGTCTACCACGGGCAGAGCCTGGTCGACGTGATAGCCTCGACCCCCGGGATGAGCTTTTCGAAGCCGGCCAGGGCGATGAAGCTCCTCCTCAAAGCCAGGCACTTGGCGCCCGAGTACGGGGCGAGGACGCCGATAGCCCCGGAGAAGGAGGACCTGCTCGTGATAGACAGGGTCCCGGACATAGTCCATTCGGGCCACGTCCACGTCCTAGACGTCGACGAGTACAAGGGGACCCTGCTCGTAAATTCGGGTACCTGGCAGGCCCAGACCCCCCGCCAGGCGAACATGGGGATCAGCCCGACCCCTTGCCTGCTGCCGGTGGTGGACCTAGCCACCCTTGAGCTCGAGGTGAAGGACTTCAGGTGAGCACCTCTTCGATCCTTCCCTCGTCCAAAGCCTTCCTGAGCTCCATGGCTATCCTCCTCCCCATGCTGACCGGCTTGCCGAAGAGCAGGCTGGAGTAGGGGGAGCCGTCGATGTAGAGGTTCGTTCCGGCGACTATCCTGGCGGAGAATTCGAAGGCCACGAACCTGGCTTCTTTGGTGAACACGCCCTCTATGCAGAAGGGGCCTATGACTCCAGGGGGGACGAGCCTCTTGCTCGCATCCACGAAGCCCTCCCCGAGCTCGAACACCTTCTCGAGCAGGGACTCCCTCAAGACCAGGGGTATGTTGCCTACGACCGTGTAGCCGGGCTTTATGCCTCTTTGGCACTCGGCCGGTATCCTCCCCAGGGCGTCTACGTCGCTCTCATACCTTATGTCGGCCCCGAGGAGCTCGACCTCGCCGCTCAAGGGCGAGTAGAAGAAGTGAAGGTAGGCCGGGACGCCCAAGACGTACTCCTGAATGTAGAACTTCCCGGAGATGCCCATCCTCTTCAGCTCCTCGACCCCCCTCTCATACGACTCCTTATCCCACGCCAAGAAGTACCCCCTTCCGCCAGCGGCTCCATGCCGCTTGACTATGCAGAGCCTGTCGATCTCTTCGGGGCTCGAGAACTCCCTCGGTAGCTCGAACCCGGCCTCCCTCATCAGCTTACCTTTGAGCTCCCTATCGGCCTCCCACCTCAGGAGCCACCTGTTCCCGAAGATCGGAACCCCGAGCCTCTCCGCCCTTTCTATCCCGACCTCGGATATCAGCGTTCCGTGCGGCACCAGGACGGATCGAAGGCCCTTGAGCGCCTCGGTAATCTCTTCGCTCGCTATCTCCCCGAACTCATCGACCACCAGGAATTCGTCTATGAAGCCGAACCTCCTGTATACCCCTTCCCTCCCCCTCTTCGTTACGACGACGGTCCTGAATCCCTCGTCCTTCGCCCCTTTGAGGACCTGGAGGGCGCAGTGGGACCCTAGGGTGGCTACGCTCTCGATCATCAGGTTACCACTTCTTCGAGCCTCTCCTCTTTAATGGCCTTCTTCAGCTCCATGGCGACCCTCCTGCCCATGCTGACGACCTCGCCGAAGTAGTGCTTCGAGTAGGGGCTGGTGGTCGCTATGATCGGGGAGCCCGGCATCCTTAAGGATACGTCGTAGACCACGAGCTCGAGATCGGTGTTTATGACGCTCTGGAGGGCGAACGGGCCTATGATCCCAGGAGGGTATTCCCTCCTCACGGCATCGACGAACCTCTCCCCGGCCTCGAACACCTTTTCGAGCAGGGACTCCCTTATGGTTGCGGGCATGTGCCCCACCTCTATGTTCTGCAGGGGTATGTCGATCTCGAGTTGCCTCCTGGCCGGATAGTTCACGAAGTCGTAGAGGTTCGTCTGGAGCCTCCTGTCTATCCCCATGAGTTGAAGCTCCTCGTCAAGCGGGGAGTAGAAGAAGTTGAAGTTGAAGTAGGTCCCTATGGCGAGCTCCTCTATCTTCGCCTTCTTCAGGTCCTCCTCGCCTATCAGCCCCTTCTCGATCCTCTCCTTCGCCTTCTTCAAGTAGTCCTCGTAGGAGCTGGCTATGAAGAAGGCCCTCTCTATCTTCCTCCGCTTCTCCATGACCTTGACGAGCACGGGCCTGTCTATGTCCTCGGGCCTTTCGAAGACCTTCGGGTACTTAATCCCCGCCTTCTCGAGCAGGTAGTATTGGTTTCTCGGCATGTCCCTCTCCTCGGCCCTGAAGAGGGCCCTGTTCCCGAATATGGGGATGAGGAACTCCTTCTCGACCCCGTCGTATCCCAGATAGACGACGAAGGATCGGTGAGGTATGAAGATCGTGTTCATCCTCCTCAACTTGTCCTGGACCTCCTTCCCTAGCGCATCCTTGAACTTCGGTAGCATGATGTATTCGTCGTAGAGCTTCCTGAACGATAGGTAGGGCTTCTCCCTCCCCCTCTGGCATATCACTACCGTCCTGAAGCCCTCGTCCTTCGCCCCATCCGCTATATCGAGGGCCGAGTGGCTCCCGATCATCCCCAAGGTTATCTCGTCCTTGTCGTATCTGCTAAGGACCTCGACTACCTCGTCCTTCGTTATCAATTCAAGGCTTGATTCTGAAAAATGGATTTAAAGGTGTTGGTCGGAGACCCTGATCGGCTCCCTTATCTTCCCCTCCCTTCTGAGGATTTCGTCCGCCACTATCAGGCCGGAGCTCGAAGCCTGGACCAGGCCCCTAGTGACCCCGGCTCCATCCCCGACCAGGAACAGGTTCCTTATCTCGGATTCGAGCCTGTTGCTGAGCTTGTACTTCAGGGAGTAGAACTTGACCTCGATCCCGTAGAGCAGGGTGTGCTTCGAGTAGACGCCGGGCGCCAGCTTGTCCAAGGCCCTCAGCATCTCCTTTATGTCTATCAGGTACCTGGCCGGGAGGACGAAGCTCAGGTCCCCTGGCTCCGCATCCTTATAGGTTGGGGTTATTATGCTCCTGGCGATCCTGGAGCGGGTCGATCTCTTCCCTATCTCTAAGTCTCCGAGCCTCTGTATCATCACGCCTCCCGCGAGCAGGTTCGCGAGCTTCGCTATGTACTTGCCGTAGGCTATCGGGTCCTTGAAGGGCTCGGTGAACCTCGTGCTCACGAGCACCGCAAAGTTCGTGTTCATCGACTTCTTGCTCCTGTAGCTGTGCCCGTTGACGGTGACTATGTCGTTCAGGTATTCGGGGACCACGAAGCCCGATGGGTTGACGCAGAAGGTCCTGACCTTATCGTCGTAGGCCTTCGAGTAGTAGATGAACTTCGGCTCGTAGAGCACGCTCGTGAGCCTCTCCATCACGCCGTCGGGCACCTCGACCCTTATCCCTATGTCTATCGGGTTGATCCCGGTGCTCAGCCCCAGCCTCTCGGCCTCCTTCTTCAGCCAGTCCGACCCGGCCCTCCCCGGCCCGACGACCACGTAATCGGCACCTATCCTGCTCCCGTCCTGGAGCTCTATCCCAGAGACGCTACCTCCATCGACGAGTATGTGCTCGACCTGGCACTCGGTCCTTATCTCGACCTTTTCGTCGAGCTCCTTCCTGACCCTCTTGAGGAGCTTGGAGGTCTCGTCGCTCCCCAGGTGCCTGATCCTGCTGGGGATCAGGCGGAGATCGGCGAGGGCGGCCTCCCTCCATATCTCGTTTATCGCATCCTCGTCGGTTCCGAACACCTTCCTAGGGGCGCCGAACTCCAGGTAAACCTTCTCGACCTCGTTCAAGTAGTGGAGGAGCTCCGCCTCCCCTACGTAGTCCTTGAGCCAGCCCCCGGTCTCGGTCGAGAAGTTAAGCTTGCCGTCGCTGAACGCACCGGCCCCTCCCCACCCAGAGATGAGGTGCTCCTTCTTGTCCCTGCTCCTCTTCTCTATGTCGGGCCCCTTATCGACCAGGAGCACCTTAAGGTCGGAGTTCCTGGATATGCCGAGGGCTGTAAAGATGCCCGCGGGTCCGGCACCGACTATCGCCACGTCGTATTTCAATCCGCCTCCTAAAGGAAAGGGAAGGGCGTTAAAAAGTTTCCTACAAATTCGACCGAACCGGCGACGGCAAAAGGTTATTAAGCCTCGTTTCGTGCCATCACGCAAGGATGGGGATCGTAAGGCTCGCCAGGGTTACGGTGATCTCTCCTAGGAGCGAGCTAAGGGAGGTCTTGGGCAGGGTCGCCGCCTTCGAGTGGTTCCACCCGGTAGAGGAGAAGTCGAGGGACGAGGAGCTCAACTCCCTTAGCCTGAGGGCCCTCGACCTCTACACGAAGCTCAGGGACCTTTCGATCAGCCTCCAGATAACCGATCTCCCACGTGTGATAGAGAGCCTGATGAAGGGGTGTAAGGTAGAGAGGGAGACCCTGACCGCCAGGGACCTGGAGGATATGCTCCTGAGGATCGAAAGCGAGGCCAGGGAGCTCGCCTTCCCGGCCATCGAAATGCTCAAGGAGCTCGAAGGGCTGGAGAAGGAGCACGAGGAGGCGGTGGCCGTTAGGAATTACCTCTCCCTGGTCTCCTCCTTCTCCATCGACCTGAGGGAGGTAAGGGGGCTGAAGAGGGTCCGACTCGTCCTATCGGTATGCCCTTCGGACTACGTAAAGGAGGTGGAGAGGAGCCTGGGCAACCTCCTCGTGCTCCCTTACCCGCTCACGAAGAAGACGAGCATGCTGGTCATAGTCGGGGTCCCGGAGGATTCGGCGCTCATAGACAAGGTGCTGAGGGTCTTCGACCTGAAGCCGTTCGAGATACCTTCAGGCCTCCCACCTAACCCTGCGGAGGCCTACAGGGAGGCGTCGAGGAGGGTATCGGAGATCGAGGCCCGCATGAACGAGCTGAAATCGGAGCTCGAGAGGATAAGGGTGGAAAGGGGGAGGAGGATAGCGGTCCTGAGGAACTCGGCCTACATGCTCTACGACGCCTTCGAGAGGCTGAAGAGGCATGGGGGCCTGAAGCGGATAAGCGTCCTCAGGGGCTACATACCGGCCGAAAGGAGCGAGGAGTTCGAGAGGCTCATGTCGGACTGGCTCTGCCTGGTCGAGCCCTTGGACCCCAGGGAGGTCCACGGAGAGCTCCCCCCGACGCTCGTCAGGCACCCCCGCCCCGTCAAGCCGTTCTTCAACATCACCCTGAACCAAGGCCCCCCTAGCTACAAGGAGCTCGATCCGACCCCGATCATAGCCCTGGTCTTCCCGATATTCTACGGGATGATGTTCGGGGATCTGGGGCACGGTATAGTCCTCACCCTGGGGGGCCTGCTGATCTACAAGAGGGGGAGGCCGAACATAAGGCCCTGGGGCTTCATGTTCATGCTTGCGGGGATAGCGGCCATGGTGGTCGGGCTCCTGCTAGGGGAGTTCTTCGGCCTGAGCCTGGCCGGGCTCTTCCCCGCCGCATCCAAGATCAGGTTGCTCGAGCTCATCGAGGAGGTCCATGGAGGCTTCAACATGAACACCGTGGCGCTTTTACTCAAGCTCGCGGTCCTGGTCGGCATGCTCCACCTGAGCCTGGGCTACATACTCGACGTGATAAAGGCCGCAAAGAACGGGGAGACGGTCGAGCTTATCACGGGCAAGATACCGACCCTGCTCTTCTACTGGTCTTTCCTCCTGCTAGGGCTCTCGGTCATAAGGGTCGGGACCCTATCCCTGGGCCCTGGGATGGCATCGGGCTTCCTATCGAACACGTCCCCGCTCCCGATACTGAACCTGGTAGTCGATATCCCCGTCAACCTGGCGGTCATGGTATCCGTCCCCATGCTCCTGGCTTCGGTGCTCCTAATGATAGCGGGGAAGCCCGTGATGGCCATGATCGGCAGGATACCGAAGGGGGAGGGGGTCGGGATAATGGCGTTCATAGGCCTCATAGAGGTGCT
>JAGGXQ010000034.1 GCA_021162925.1 Nitrososphaerota archaeon | reverse complement strand
GCTATGAGGCAGAAGTGCATTATGTGATTGTGTGCAAAGGACTGGAAGGTCGTTATGATCCTTATGGTCCTTTCGCCGCTCATTCTTTCACCTCCCTCCTGCTAGCCCAGTTGGAGACTATCATCGCTATCGACGTAGCCGTCACGAGGGCTATTCCGATGTAGCCCAGATCTCTCACTATCTCCCTGCCCCTGGTCATCAGCGTGGAGCTTACGGGCTTCTCTTCGGGTAGTATCGGTTTGAGTGGCACGCTCGTCAGGTATATCACGGAAGTCCCGCCTCCGACGAAGCCTTCGCCGCGCCACATGTGCTTGCCCGAATTCTTCGCCTCCGCCAGTAGCTCGCTCAGCTCACCGAACTTGAGGGCTTCGGTTGGACAGGCTTCGACGCAGGCGGGTAAAGCACCTCTATCGACCCTATCGAAGCACATGAGGCACTTCGAGACCCGTTTAGATTCGTTATCGTATTGCATGATCCCGAATGGGCAAGCGGATTCGCAGTACCTGCAACCTATGCACTTATCCGGATCGTAGACGACCAAGCCGTCTGGCCTCTTCTTTAAGGCGCCCGTCGGGCAGACCGTGACGCACGCCGGGTTTGAGCAGTGCATGCAGCGCCACTGGTAGAAGAGCCACTTCACTTCGCCGTTCTCGATCACCTCCCTGAACCTGACCACGGACCAAGTGTGTGGTGACAGGGATGGAGGGTTGGTCAAGGTATCGGTAAGCTCCGTGTGCTCTGGCTTCAACGGCCTACCCCATGGCAACGGCGAGTTATGGGACTTGCAGGCTACTTGGCACGCCTTGCAACCTATGCACCTATCCACGTCGATCAGCAATCCCTTCGGCTTCCTTGAAAGAGGCTGGGCCAAGGCCTTAGGTAAGTGCTGGGCTAGGGTAGTCCCCGCAACCCCAACTACCCCTATAAGCCCGGCCTTCTTCATGAATTCCCTCCTGCTTACCCCCTCCATCATCCCACCTTCGCCTTCATGTAGAACCCGTTCTTAAGGAACTCCTCTACTTCGTCCGGCTTCGCCTTCTCCACCCTGACCAACGCCACCTTCGTCTCGGGTATCTTGACGAACGGGTCTACGGCCCCTATGGTCAGGAAGTTGGTTATCGAGCCGATGCTGATCCCCTTGTAACCCCAGTGGAACGGCATGGCCACGAACCAGTGCTTGATCCCTTTCGAATCCTTGTAGAACCCTATCCTCTCGGTCACGTAAGCTTTCGCCAATATCCTGCCCCTCTTCGACTCTATGGCGACGATATCTCCGGTCTTAACCCCTATTTCGTTGGCCAGCCCTGGGTTCATCTCTACGAACAGCTCGGGTTGCAGCTCGTTGAGCCACGGGAGGTTCCTGGTGAACGTGTGGAAGTGCTCGGTTAACCTGAAGGTCGTTAGAATACATGGATACTCATCGGGCGAGCCCACCCTCTCCCACGCCAACAGCTTGTCGTTCCCTTCGTAATCATTCGCTCCTATGTACAGGTATCCTTGGCATGGGTAGTCCGCCATCAGCTCCGCATCTGGGCTCTCCATGGGCTCTCCGTGCTCCGGTATGCCACCTACAGGGTAACCGTTCGGACCCTTCAGCTTCCTCCCCTTGACGTTCAGGCCAGCGGACTCGGCAACCTTGACCGATGAGGCCGTCTTATTCGCCAACCCCTGATCCCATAAGTGGGCCAATCCGGATCTGTCCTTTCCCCAGAAGAACGTATTACCCTTCCTCCAGTAAGGGAATGAATCGACCCTACAGGCCGGGTAGGGCAAGGGTTTGCCATAGGGCTTACCGTTATCCGTCTTGAACGTAACGGGCTTCATCTCATCATTTTCACCGCAGTCATCCTTGTTGTATAGGACCCTGACGTTCTTCGGCCAGCACCACCCCCAGTTCTTGTACATGGTCCACTCGAAGTCTATGCCGCTCCTCAGCACGTTCAGCCTCCTCTTCGCCAAGATGTAGCCCTCGCCGTTCCTGTAGGCCTCTATCGCATACTTGTAGCCCGGATGGGCGTATTGCCCATCGTATAGGCCTACAGCATCGTCCATTTCGGCGTAGACCTGTTCGGGTGCCCTTTCGTCGTACCATCCCCAGTTCCTGTCGGGGCAGGGCCTTGGCCCCCATATCTCATCCGGCAAGCACTCCAAGTAGCCCTGCTCGCCGAGCTTCCTTCCGGTCACCGGATCGATGAGATCCTTGTGATCCTCGATGAACCGCTCCGATGGTAGCTTGAGTACGCCCTTCTGGCGCATGCTCTTGTAAAGGTTCACGAAGAGCCATAGATCGGACTTCGCGACGCCGGGTGGATCGACCACCTTCGACCTCCACTGAACCCACCTAGGGGAATTCGTGACGCTCCCATCCTTCTCGTAAGCGCATGCCATCGGCAGTACCAGGTCTGCGAGGTGAGCGGTCTCGGTCATCCAGATATCGGCCACTATCAAGCGGCCAGGGGCCTTCGTGAACTCCTTGTAGACCGATGCAGCACCCCCATCCGTCACCACGCCGTTGTCCCCTATCTCGAAGTAAACCTTGATCTTCCCCTTTCCGAACGCCCTATCTTGGTCTATGATGAAGTGCCCAGGCTTGAACGGCAGATCCGATATGACCGCCCCATCCAGAGGATCGTTTATCGGGAAGGTTCCGACGAATATGCCCCAAGCCTTCTCGTACCTGTGCCAGCCGGAGAACTTCCTGGTAGTAAGCGTGTTCATGTACCAAGGGTTCGGCACCCTCTCGCCCTTTCTCACCACGTCGCCCTTCTTGAGCTTACTGCCATTCCACAGCTCGTAGTCCTTAGGGATCTTCGTATCGATGTAAGCCACCGCATACCTACTCAGATCGCTGGGCCTTCCCAAGTTCTTCCAGAACTGGTGCTCTCTTATCTCCATCTCCGATTTTGGTATGGGTATGTAGCCTGGGAAGAGGTGGCAGAGGACGAGCATATCGGTGGCTCCCTGGACGTTATTCTGGCCCCTTATCGCGTTTATACCACCGCCAGGCCTCCCCATGTTGCCCAAGACCAACTGCATCACACATAGCGACCTGAGGAGCTGGACCCCGTTGGTGTGCTGGGTTAGCCCCATCGCATAGGTCACGGTCCCTGGCTTGTTGGTGCAGAAAGTTTCGGCTACCTCGAGGAACTTTTCGACGGGGACGCCGGTTATCTTGGAAACCTCTTCTGGCGTGTAGTTCTCCAAAACTTCCTTAAGCACTTGATAGACCGTCTTTAGCTCGTAACCTTCCGGCGACGTTATCCTGCCGTCAGGCTCGAGTACCCTATCCTTCGGATCGACCTCTACCCACGGCTTTATCCCCTCACTCGTGCAAACCGCATAGGTGTTCACACCCTTCCAAAGGTTCTCCTCCCCAGTCCAGTCGACATCGGATTCGCTCTTGACCATGTATAGCTCGTATGGGTACTTGTCGACCCTGAGTAGGCATGGTGCGTTGGTGTTCGCCTTTAGGAACGATACATCGTGGTATCCGTGATCTATCGCGTATTTGGTTATTCCTAGGAAGAATGCCGCATCGGTGCCGGGCCTGATCCTGGCGTAGATGTCCGCTTGAGATGCCGTCCTGTTGTATCGAGGGTCTACTACTATGACCTTCGCCCCCCTCTCCTTCGCCTCCTCTATCCACTTATAGGCTATTGGGTGGGCCGTGGCCGGGCTACCACCTTCGTGGATTATGCACTTCGAGTATCTCATATCTATGAAGTGGTTCGTCATGGCCCCGAATCCGAAAGATGGGGCCAAAGCCCCTACCGTCGAGGCATGGCACTTCCTAGCGCAATGCTCGACGTTGTTCGAGCCGAGGATCGTCCAAAGCTTCCTATTTAGGTAAGCCTCTTCGTTGTTGTACACGGCGGAGCCGATGCATCCTATCGGAAACTCATGCCCATCAAAGAAGTACTTCTCCTCCTTCCTAGATGCCGATGGCCTCAGATGATAAGTCGGCTCCTCATCCGAAGCTATCTTGACCCTCATCGACTTGAGCCTCTCGATCTCGCCGTCCACGGCTTCCTTCATCCAGTCGGCGATCCTCTCGAATGCCTCGGACCAGCTTATCTCGACCCATCCCGGGTCTTCTTCTATGCCCTTATTCGGGTTCGTCCTCATCAAAGGCGCCCTTAGCCTCCTAGGGTTGTTGAGCAACTGCGCTCCTGCCAGGCCTTTGGGGCAGAGGGAGCCACGATTTATTGGATGATCCGGATCGCCTTCGAACACGACCTTTCCATCTCCCCTTACCTTTGCGATTATGCCACATCCGACTGCGCAGAAGGTGCAGATCGTCTTCACCTCTTTTACATAGGCCTCAGGAGCAGCTTCCTTCTCTATTGCCGTCGCTCGCCCTAACGTGGTTAGGTAAGACACCAGAGGAACCGTCGCCGCCAGCTTTAGGAAGTCCCTTCTCGTTTGCCCCCCGTTTTCCTCGGTCATCACCTCGTGTATTTTTGCGGTGTATTTAAATTTTATCAATTAAACTCGGAATAAATATAATTATTTTATATGTTGGTATATACTTAAT
>JAGGXQ010000087.1 GCA_021162925.1 Nitrososphaerota archaeon | reverse complement strand
AGCTTGCAAACGGTGTTTGCGGTGCAGGGGGCTACGATGAGCATGTCGAATTCGGAGAGCCTCAAGTGCTCGAGCTCCCCCGTTAGCTCGGTCACGACCTCGTTGCCGGTAGCCCACTTCATAAGCTCCGGGCCCACGAAATCCCTGGCCCTTTCGCTCATCACCGCCACCACCTCTGCGCCGTGCCTCATCAGCCCCCTGGCCAGGTCGGGCGCCTTATACGCCGCGACGGAACCGGTGAGGGCTAGGACTATCCGCTTGCCCTCCAGCTCCCTACCCTCGGACCCCTTGATCCCTTTCGAAGGGTGCAACCCACCTTGAATCGGCCGGAGCCTATAAAAGGTGTCGCCCCAGCAGGAGGAGCAACGCAAGGAGCCCCAGGAGGGAGAAAGTGATGCTGAAGGTGAAGGCGGCTACTAGGCCGAAGGAGTCCCAGAGGAGGCCGAAGACCACGTTCCCTAGGAGCTGGCTCGAGCCCAGGGCCAAGTAGTAGAGGCCGTAGGCGGAGCCCAAGGCGTCCTCGGATGAGTAGACGGGGACCAGGGCCCTCCCTATCGTCATTACGATGCCCTCGTGAGCCCCGTAGAGCACGGCCACGAGGAAGGCGAAGTAGTAGGGGAGCTGAAGGGTCGAGATGAGGGAGGATAGGGCCAGCAGGGCGAAACCTAGTGCGAATACCTTCTCCCTCCCGATCCTGTCGGATAGGAGGCCCATCGGGTAGCTCACTACCGTGTGGGATGCGTTTATCAAGGCGTAGACCAGGGGTATCAGCGCCGTAGCCACCCCGAACCCCTCGGCCCTTAGCAGGACGAAAGAGAAGTTATAGGACGAAAAGTAGAGGACGAACGCCGCCACGATGAACGACCAGAACCTCCTCCCGATCCCCTTCCACTCGAACCCCTTCCCCCCGCCTCCCTTCGTCTCCCTTACGAACAGGAGCAGGATGAAGACGGCTATCAGCCCCGGTATGAGCGAGAAGATGAAAACCCCCTTCATCCCATACGAAACGACCAGGGGTATGGCGAGCAGGGGCCCTACGATCGCGCCCACCTGATCCAAGGTCCTGTGGACCCCGAAGGACCTGCCGAGCTCCTCGCTAGGGACCGACTCGGATATCAGCACGTCCCTAGGGGAGGTCCTGATCCCCTTGCCGATCCGATCCCCGACCCTTACGAAGAGGGCATGGACCCAGCTGGGGACGAAGGCGAAGAGCGGCTTCATGGCCGTCGAGATAGAGTAGCCGAGAAGGACCAGGGGCTTCCTCCTGGAGAACTTGTCCGATAGGATGCCGGAAGGGACCCTGAAGATGTAATCGACCGCCTGGGCCAAGCCCTCTATGAGCCCAAGGATGCCCTTGCTCGCGTGTAGCTCTTGGACTATGAATAGGGGGAGGAGGGAGAAGACCATCTCGCTCGATATGTCGTTCAGCATGCTTACGAAGCCCAAGGCGACGACGTTTCTAAGGCCCGGCCTCTTCAACCCCGCCTTTGGTCCCGTGGGCTTATTTAAAGCCACGCCATTCAAAACGTATTTATAAAAGGTGCCCAAAGCACGTTGAGATGAGGTTCTGGCTTCGGTGTAGGGGTTGCGGAAGGGAGTTCGAGCCCGAAAAGCTGCCCATGTGCCCGGAGTGCTTCGAACCCCTAGAAGTCGCCTACGACCTCGATGCCATCGAGCTAGATAGGGAGAGGCTGGCTTCTAGGCCGAAGACCATCTGGAGGTATAGGGAGCTCCTCCCGATAAGGGATCACGGCAACGTGGTGGGGATGAGGGTGGGCTACAGCCCCCTGGTCAAGTGCGAAAACCTGGGGAGGGAGCTCGGCCTTAAGGAGCTCTACGTGAAGAACGAGGCCAGGAACCCGACCTACTCGTTCAAGGACAGGCCCGCCGAAGTTGCGGTGTCAAAGGCCAGGGAGTTCGGGGACGAGGTGGTGGCATGCGCCTCGACGGGGAACCTAGGGGCATCCCTGGCCGCTTACGCGGCCATCGCCAAGATGAAGTGCTACATAATCGCCCCCTACGACATAGAGAGGGAGAAGCTTGCCCAGATAGCGAGCTACGGGGCCAGGATCATAGGGATAGAGGGGACCTTCGACGACGCCAGGAGATTGGCTTTGATGGCATCCGAGGTCCTGAATTGGAACGTCGTGAACTTCACCATAAGGCCCTATTACGCCGAGGGGTCGAAGACAATGATATACGAGGTGGCGGAGCAGCTGGGCTGGGAGCTCCCCGATCACGTGATAATCCCCGTCGCGAGCGGATCCCTCTACTGCATGACCCACAAGGGGATCGAGGAGCTCAAGGCCCTTGGCCTGGTCGGGGAGAAGAGGGTGAAGCTCTCCGGGGCCCAGGCGAAGGGGTGCGGCCCGATTGCGGAAGCCTTCGAGGAGGGCAGGGACGAGATAGAGCCGGTCAAGAAGCCGAACACGATAGCGAAGAGCATAGCGATAGGGGACCCATACGACGGCAAGTACGTCCTGAAGCGCGCCAGGGAGTCTGGGGGCTACGTCTACGGCATATCCGACGAGGAGATAAGGGAGGCGATAAGGCTGCTCGCCAAGACGGAGGGGATATTCACCGAGCCGGCTGGAGGGGTGGTCATAGGGATGCTGAAGAGGCTGGTGGAGGAGGGTAAGCTAGATGGGGATGAGAGGGTCGTCTGCTACGTAACCGGGAACGGTTTGAAGACGATGGGGCTCATGACCCCGTACGTGCATGAAAGCTTGGTGAAGATAAGGCCCACGATAGAGGAGCTCAAGGCCACGCTAGGCTAGGTTGTGCATGGCCACCAGGTCCCTCTCGAAGGGTTTCAGCTCCTCTGGAACCTCGAGCTCTATCCGATCCTTAAGGGAGAGCCCCCTCCTCTTCTTCTCTTCCCAGACCATCGAGTTGAACTCGACGAGCTTCGGGGTCAGCTCGCTCAGCTTTGTGCTCCATACGGGCTTCGGGAACCTTTCTAGGTGTATGCTGCTGGTGGAGTAAAGCTCCCTCCATATCGCATCGGTTATGAATGGGGTTATGGGGGCCAAGAGGAGGAGGATCGACCTCAGGACCTCGTGGAGGGTGTACCAGGCCGCCTCTTGCTCCCTCCCATCGAAGCCGGAGCCGTAGGCCCTGGCCTTGACCAGCTCTATGTAGTGAGAGGCGAACAGGTTCCAGGTGAACTCCCTGACCCTGTTAGCAGGGATGAAGAAGTTAAAGTCCCTATATCCGTCTAGGGACTCGTTTATCAGGTTCGAGAGCTCCGCGAGTATCCACCTGTCGCTCTCTAGCGGCTCTGCCCCTTCTGGGATCGGGAAGGACGAGACGAACCTCGAGATGTTCCAGAGCTTGGTCAGGAACTTCCTGGCCGAGTCTATCCTCCTCTCGGAGACCCTGAAGTCCGAGCCCAAGGTGGCTTCCGAAGCCGACCAGAGCCTGAACGCGTCGGCGCCGTACCTCTCTATGATGGGCTTGGGGTCGAGCACGTTCCCCTTGCTCTTGCTCATCTTCCTCCCCCTCTCGTCCAATCCGTATCCGGTTATCCATACGTGCCTGAACGGCTTTTCGCCGGTCAGCTGGTAGCACCTGAGCATGGAGTAGTAGAGCCAGGTCCTGACTATGTCCTTGCCCTGGGGCCTTATGGTGGCTGGGTAGCACTTGGAGAAGAACTCTTCGTCCTTCTTGTACTTGGAGATGAACAGGGAGGAGATGCTGGAGTCCATCCACGTGTCGAAGGTCCTGGTCTCGCCCACGAACTCGGTCCCTCCGCACCTCCAGCACCTCTCGAAGGGCGGTCCTTCGAGCCAAGGCCTGTAGTAGTTGCCGGGCTCCGGGAGGTTCGGGGCCCCGCAGCGCTTGCAGTACCAGATCGGTATCTCGGTCCCGTAGTACCTCCTCCTGGAGATGGGCCAATCGGTGGTCAGGGAGTCCATCCAGTTCAGCAGGATCGCCTTGTGCCCCTTCGGGTGGAACTCCATCTCGTCCGCCATCCTCTTCAGCTCGTCGAGGAAGTCGAGCTGCTTGAGGTAGAATTCCTTCATCGGTATGATCTCTATCGGGTTCTTGCTCCTCTCGCACGTAGGGACCCTGTGGACTATCCTCTCGATCTTCACGACCAGCCCCATCTCCTTCAGGTCCTCGACTATCCTGCGCCTGGCCTCCTCGACGGTCATCCCCGCGTACTTCCCCGCGCTTTCTTTCATCCTCCCGTCGGTCCCTATGGCCACTATCTCCTTCAGGCCCAGCTCCCTGAAGAGCCTCACGTCCTCGTAGTCCCCGTAGCTGCAGACCATGACGGCCCCGCTCCCGAAGCTTGGATCGGCGCTAGGATGGGGTATTATCTTGACCTCCCTGCCGTAGATCGGCACCAGGGCGGTCTTTCCGTGGAAATTCAGGTAGCGCTCGTCCTTCGGGTTTACTATGACGGCCTGGCAGGCGCAGAGGAGCTCGGGCCTGGTGCTCGCGACGACCATCTCTCCCCCTTCCTTGACCTTGAACCTCATGTAGACCAGATCGGTGGGCAACTCCTCGTAAACGACCTCGGCATCGGCTATCGTCGTCCCGCAGACGGGGCAGTAGTTGTTCGGCCTGTTGGCCTCGTAGATCAGGCCGCGCTTCCAGAGCTCTATGAAGGTGGCCTGGGTCAGGGCCCTGTACTCCGGGGAATCGGTCCTGTACACGTGCTCGAAGTCCCCGCTGAGCCCGAGCCTCTTCATGATGTACAGCATCTCGCCTTCGAGCTCGTCCAGGGCCTCGCTACATAGCTTCAGGAACTCCTCCCTGGGCACCTCCCTTATGCTGACGCCCATCCGCTTCTCCGTGTATATCTCGACCGGGAGGCCGTTCCTGTCTATGCCTATCGGGAAGTACACGCTGTACCCCATCATCCTGGCGGCCCTCGCTATCATGT
>JAGGXQ010000054.1 GCA_021162925.1 Nitrososphaerota archaeon | reverse complement strand
GGAGAGGTAGGAGCTCCAGGCGTCGACGAGCCCCTCGATCCCGCAGCCCGATATCTCGGAATCCCTCTCATCGACGTACCTTACCCTGAACCACTCCGCCCCGGAGCCTTTTAGCTCGGATAGCAGGTTGGGCCAGAACCCGCTTCCCCTACCGAACCCGACGAGCACGACCAGCTTCCCCTCCTCGAGGATCGCCAAGATCTCTTTGAGGGGGTCTTCGACCCTCTTCGCCCCCCTAAGATCCCCTCCTACCGTAATTACTTCAACCCCATCCAAAGCTTACACCAGCAGGCCAAGGCCTCCCCCATCGAGGCCCATTTTTACCGTGATTTATAATTTTAAACCTTTGCCAAGTTGGGCTAACCATCCCAATCGACAAAAAGACGACTCTATCCCACGAACCTCCTTATCCTGGCCGCTTCCTCAAAGTACTCCCTTAACCTTCCTTCATCCCCTTCCAGGTAGGATATAAGCACGCTGTTCGCCACGTTCTCGTACCTCTTATGAGGAAGGCTTCTAGGGCCGAGCCTGATCCCCAGCGTTTCCCTCGCCACCGTCAGGTCTTCCATGTACATGGATATCGCTTTGGCCAGGGCCTCTTCCCTCATCCTGGAAAGCTTCGCAACCGTTCTGTAGGAGTCCATCAAGAGGTTGAGGTTCCTCCACGAGACGAAGTGCCCCGCTTCCCTAAGGTCTTCCCTGAAGTTCAAGTAGCACTCCTTTATAATGCCCCAGTCCTCTTCGTCCAACTCCTCCACCGCCTTCAGGCCCAGGAACTCCGGGGGCATCCCAAAGGAGTAAAGCACCGCCGTAAAAGGTATCGCCCTGGGCAACGAGACCCTCCCAACGCTCCTGCTATAACCGAAGAGGCCGATGTGCAGCTTCCTGGCCCTCCTCTTCGGGACGTAAGGTACCATGGAGTTTATCAGCGGGGCCAGGTTCTCCACCATCTTCTGGTACCTGGCCTTCAGCTTCCCGACGAGCCTCAGGATCGCTTCATCCTCGAACTCCAGGGGCTTCGCCCCCCTTTTGGATAGGGAGGAGTTCAGCCTTTCGACGAGCCGCTTCGCCTCTTCGAGCTCTAGGTCGTACTTCAAAGAAGACTGGATCGTGACCGTGCTGAACCCCCTGTACTCCTCCATGAACCTATCCAGGTTCTCAGGGGAGAGGTGCCCCCTGAACGGCACGTAGCCGACCCCTATTATCGGGTAGATCGGTATGCCCTTCCTCTCCTCCAAAGCCTTCAGCTTCGATAGGGATACCTTTGAAAGCGTAACGGCGCTCAGGAGGCCGTAGTTGAGGGCCGGATCGGATCTCGCCAAGAAGACCCTCATGTAATCCGGCTTCACTTCGTCGATGTAAGGCTCAACTATCTTATCGGCCCTGAGCATGCTGCTCATATCCTCGATCAGCGGTATCACCTCTATGCTCCTGGGCTCGAACCTCCCTATCCACTTCCCGACGGTCTCGGAGAACCCTATCTCGACCTTTTCGACCTCGGCCGTCGCCGCCCTGTAGCAGTTGTAGAGCCATATCGGCTCCCTTTCGTCCGTGGTGAAGGGAAGGATGACCTCGAATACGGGCTTCACGCTTCTCCCGTAAAACGAGGTCGCGATGTCGTAGCTTATGGGTATGCTCTCAAGCGTTTCGATCACTATCTTCCTTTCGACCCCCTCGATCCTGGGGTTCGGTATCCTGTAGGTGAGGAACACGTCCTCCCCCAGCACGCACTCCCTGAAGTAATCCTCGTAGCCCGCCAGCAGCTTCCTGACCACCCTGGTGTCGACGTCCTTGCCCTCGGAGTCCCACATGACCTCCTCACAGCCGAGCTGCTTGTAGGAGAAGTAGGCCTCGTATACCTCATCCTCCCCCTGTATCACCTCGCCCCTGCACCAGGACGGGGGCCTTGCGTTGTCGGGGTGCTGGGTCGACATGGTGTGCGGTATCCTACGCTCCATCGCCGATCCATCCCAAGGCCCGCTAATGAACTTTGGCCTCGCCACGCTTTTAAGCCAGGGATGAGTAGAAACCCCGCTTGACGTCCGAGGAGGTCTTCGACAAATTCGCCGAGAGGTATGATAGGTGGTACGAGAGGCCCTTCGGCAGCTCGGTCTTCAGGATCGAAAAAGCCTGCATCTCGACCCTCTGCGAGGGGCTCAAGGGCCCCTATCTAGAGGTCGGGGTTGGAACGGGGAGGTTCTCCAAGGCCCTTGGAATCGAATACGGGCTGGATACTTCGATGGGGGTCCTTAAGCTTGCCAAAGGGCGAGGGATAACCGTAGTCCAGGGAGCTGGGGAGTCGCTGCCGTTTCGGGATGGGTGCTTCGGTGCCGTGTTCATCATAGTGACCATATGCTTCGTCAGGGAGCCCTTGAAGGTTTTGAGGGAGGCGTCAAGGGTCCTCAGGGATGACGGCTCGGTAATCTTGGGCCTTATCCCGAGGGAGAGCCCTTGGGCCGCCTACTACATCAAGAAGGGGGAGGCGGGCAACGTCTTTTACAGGATCGCTAGGTTCTACTCGAAGGATGAGCTCGAAGAAATGCTATCCCTCGCCGGGCTGAGGATCACGAGGGCGTGCTCGACACTCTTCCACGAACCCACGGAAGAGCCGGTGGAGTTCGAGCCCCCGAAGGAGGGCCTGCATTTGGACGCGGGATTCGTTAGTCTAATCGCGAAAAAGGTCACGAATTCACAAAAATTTAAATAGACACCACCTCACGAATTGGTATGTCGTCCCAATTGCCCGTAAAATTGGAAAAGGTCTCCAAGGAGCATCTCGACAGGGAGATACTGAGGGTCGCGGTGATGGCCGAGCTGGACGCGATAAACCTTTACGAGCAGCTCGCCGATACCGCCGAAGGGGAGGAGCTCAAGAAGGTCCTGCTGGACGTGGCGAAGGAAGAGAAGACCCACGTCGGGGAGTTCT
>JAGGXQ010000099.1 GCA_021162925.1 Nitrososphaerota archaeon | reverse complement strand
GGCTTCCTCCTCCTGGTGCTCCTCCTCTTCCTCCTCGTCGCCTTCTTCTTGGGCTTCGCCGGCGCCTTTACTTCATTCTTCACCTCGACCTTCTCCTCGACGGTTTCCTTACTCGTTTCTTTGGCTTCGGAAACGCTGGATATAGAGGCCGATGGTGCACTAGTCGATATAGGAGGGTTTCCGAGCTTGAACGCCAAGGCCATGGCCACCACTATTCCAACGATCGGGAACACTATCCATTCCAGCATGGCCCGGTATCCGAAGGATTCGGTGATGTATTGCCACGTAAAAATTCCTTAACAAAATGCTTTAGGTTGGGCCGTTAGGATAGGAGCTCCCTCACGACCCTCTTTAGCTCGGGTATGCTGCTTACTTCCCTGAACTTTATCTTGTAGTAGTTTGCGAGGCTCTTCGCCTTATCGCTCATCTTCGGCCATGCCAAAAGTACCGGAACGTCCCCCTTGTTCTTGACGTCGAAGTACTTTGAGAAGAACGCTAGGACGTCGTTATCCGATGCCATGTCCCCGGAGTATATCAGATCCATTATGATCCTCTCCTTGCCCTTGTTGAAGACGAAGTCGAATGGATGGGTAAGCCCGCTCTTTCCCTGAAGCTCCTTGAGGATCGACCCCTTGTTAAACGCCTTTATTTCGGAGGCTATCGCCTCTATAAGGTCCGATCTGGTTACGCTTCTCTCCATCTCCCCCTTGGGGGTCAACTCGTATTTATATATGGGTAAGAAATCTGCGGTGAAGACGTCGAAGACCTCCCCATCGTTGAGGCACTCGAACCTGTAGTCGACGTTGGGCCTCTTAGCACCACAGTCTTTGCAGACGAACCAAGCCCCTATCACCCTCACCTCGTCCTCGTTGAGCTCCTTCTTACATACGGGGCAGACGAGCCTCCCTTCCTTGTAGAACATCGACTCCGGCCCTATGTGGCCGCCCGATACGTGCTCGAGCAACCTCTCCCTGTATACCTTCCTGGAGCCGCAGTTCTGGCACACGAGTACCGGGACGAAGTCGCTTTTATGGCATTTAGGGCACGCCAAGCTCGAGCCTATGAGGATCTTCTTCAGGAGGCCCGCCTTTTCTAGCCCTTCTAGGATTTCTTTAACATCGGAGCCTTCGGGCAGGACCTCCTCAAGGCCCAAGTATTTATGCCCCCCTCCGGGTAGCATTACGGGCTCAAGCCCGCCGTTCTTACCTATCCAATCTAAAATTAGCTTGATCCTATCCCTGCCGTATTTGGATGTGAGTATATCTTCCAAGCCCGACACTACGTTTTAACGTGCTTACGTTTAAATTTTTATCCTATAGGATCATACGTATTCGCCTACTTCCTCCGGCGTTTTCTTTCTCCTCCTTCTTTTTACGTATAACAAAGCAACAACCACGGCCCCGGCCGGAACCAGGATGTACAGGATCAGCTGGAGCCCGCTGAGCCCGAACGGCAACCCCGAAGAGACGTAGATGTTCAGCACGCCGGCCTTCTTCTCGTATCCCTCTTTATACGCCAATACCTTGACGCTTATCGTGCCCGAACCCTTCGGATGGAGGAAGGCCTCGCCCATCCCCCTATCGTCGGTCACTAGGGATTCTCCGGTGATTGTCCCAGAGCTCGAAGACCATTCCAGCACCGCCCCCTTCACCACCTTGTTGCCGCTCACGACCATGACGGTCAGGTGGGCGACTTCTCCCGGCCCTAGCCTGATCTTGTCCGACGTAAGCAGGACGTCCATCCTCTTCGGCTCGACTTCGACGACCAGGCTCGAATTCACGCTTCTGTACCCCTCTTTCTCCGCCTCAATCCATAAGCCGATCTTTCCGCTCCTGTGAAAGATCAGGGTGGCGTTAAGGAGCCCGCCAGGACCGGTTTCGTTCTCGCCCGATACCTCGACCCCTTCGGGAAGGCCCCACTTCACCCTTACGCCTTCGACCCCGACGCCGTCACGGGTGGCCGAAACCTTTAGGATCGCTGGCTCCAGGGCGGTCACACCCTTCAATTCGGCCGAAAGCTTCAGCTCCAAGAGGGTGAGGTTGAGGCTGGCGCCGGCAACTCCTATCCCTTCTGAGACGGCCGTGAGGTTCGCAACCCCCTCCTCCATCGCCCTGACCTTAAACCTCTCTATCGGACTCCACTTCGGAACCTCTACCCTAGATGGCACGGATACCTGGGGAGTCGAGTAGAGGCGAACCTCGATCCCCCTGTAAGGGGCCATCAGGTTCCCCTCCCCGTCCGTAAGCTCTATTACCCCTATATCGTGCCACTTACCATCCGCTAGGATCAGATCGGGCTCGATTAGGAGCGATATGCCCCTAGGCGTGGAGGGGACGACGGATAGCAAGGCGCTACCGCTGAACCCTTCGCACTCGGCCGATAGCGTGTAGTTCTTCGGGCTCTCCGACTTCAGGCCCAAGAGCGTGAAGTAATCGGTCACCTCCTCGACCTCTATGCTCAGGGAGGGATCGGAGGAGTTCAGCTCGAAGCTCCCCCATGGCTTTACGGGCCTACCTTCGGCCGATAGGTACACGAGCGCGTGCCCCTCGCTCCCAGAGAGCAGAGGATCGACGAACGGCGCTATCTCCAGGCTGGTCGGCTCCTCGGCGTAAAGCTCCAGCTTCGCCCCCTCCACCGGTATTTCGGAGTGGCCATCGATCCATACCTCTCCCCCTTTGCTGCCCAGCGTGATCCTCCCTATCACGTAGGGGCTACCGCCCTCGAGCACTACCGTGCTCAGGTTCGCCATCTCCGGGCTTGAAGAGAAAAGCCTGACTTCCACGTCTTTCATCGGTACGGCCGGGAGCCCTTGCTCGTCTAGGAGCTGGACGAAAACTATGTCGTGCTTGCACCCATCGGCGAGCATGCTCGGCAGGGTCTGGATCCTTAGCTCCCCTTTGCTCGTGTAGAACGGCGGATAAACCTCCAGCTCTGCCGTCGCGTTCCCAAGGCCTTCGGCCATCGCCCTAACCTCGAAGCTCCCCGGAGAGCTAACCGTAAGCCTGGTGAAGGCGACGTAGTCCCCCCTCTTGAACTCGAGCCTATCGGACTGGAGCCTCCCCCCGGTCGAGGATAGGTAAACGTCGGTAGGCCCTATCGCCCTCACCGGGTTTCCATCCTCGTCTAGGAGCTGGGCGAACACGTACACGGTCGAGCCGCTCGTGACCTCGCTGGGTAACACGTAGACCGAGAGCTTGCTCGCCTCCCTGGCGGCTACCGTAAGGGTCGTCGAAGCCTCCCCATACTCGTCGGCGAGCGCCGTGAGCTTCGCCGTCCCCTCGATGCCGCCTATCTCGAACTTTGCGAAAGAGTAGCTCTCCCCCTTCCTTATGACCAGTCGCTTGGGGACCGAGACGATCTCCGGCTCGACCGTGATCTCGACTTCGATGTCGTGATCCGCCATCGCAGGCCTGCCCAGCCCGTCCTCTAGCTCTACCACCAGGTAGCCGTACTCGTTGCCGAAGAGCTCGAATTCGTTCGGGATGGTTTTGAGCTCTATGTGATCCGGGACCCCGGCTACCGGGGAGACCTTCAGGGTGGCCGTGTTGGAGATCACTC
>JAGGXQ010000011.1 GCA_021162925.1 Nitrososphaerota archaeon | reverse complement strand
GGTCTCGGGGAGGCCGGTCAGGGAGTTCGAAGTCCACGAGCTGGCCGAGCGTATCGGATACGTGTTCCAGAACCCTGAAAACCAGATATTTATGTTCTCGGTCGAGAGGGACGTGGCGTTCGGGCTGGAGAACTTGGGGTTCGGCAGGGAGGAGATCAGGAGGAGGGTCGATAGGGCCATGGACCTGATGGGGATAAAAGGGCTCGCGAACAGGGCCCCGTTCGAGCTTTCGGAAGGGGAGAAGCAGAGGGTCGCCATAGCCGGGGTCCTGGCGGTGGAGCCGGACCTGCTCATCCTGGACGAGCCGACCTCGCTCCTCGATCCCTTGACGGCAAAGGGGCTCATAGAGGCGCTGAAGAGGCTCAGGAAAGGGGGGATGACGGTGGTCATGGTCGAGCACAGGCTCGATCTGCTCTCCGACGTCGTCGACAGGGTGGTGGTGATGGGGAAGGGGTTCATAGCCGCGGATGGGAGCCCCGAGGAGGTCTTACCCATGGATCGGCTGGAAGGGCTCGGGGTCGGGCCACCGGTCTGCGTCAGGGGGTACAGAAGGCTGAGGGACTACCTTGGGGACGGGGTGCCTTTGAGCGTGGTCGAGCTCGCCAAAAGGCTGAACGGTGTGCTCGGATGATAGAGTTCGAAGGCGTCCGCTACGTCTATCCGAACGGGGTCGAGGCCCTCAAGGGCGTGTCGCTCAGGATAGGGGAGGGGGAGCTGGTAGCGATGGTCGGGCCCAACGGCGCCGGGAAGACCACGCTCATAAAGCACATGAACGGCCTCTTGAAGCCGACCGAGGGGAGGGTGAGGGTGTTCGGGGTCGATACCAGGAAGGCCTCGGTCGCCGAGCTCTCTAGGAGGGTTGGGATAGTCTTCCAGAACTCGGACAGGCAACTCTTCTCGGAGACCGTGGAGGAGGAGATAAGGTTCGGGCTGGAAAACTTCGGCTTCTCCAAGGAGGAGGCTGGCGAGAGGGTCGAGGAGATGCTCGAGCGTTTCGGTCTTGAGCCTTACAGGCATGCCTCCCCATTCTCCCTGAGCGGGGGAGAGAAGAAGAGGCTCTGCATAGCCCTGGTGTTGGCGTGGGACCCGGACGTGCTCGTCCTAGACGAGCCCACGGTCGGGCAGGACTGGGCCAACAAGGAGAGGATAAGGGGGCTCATAGAATCGCTTTTGAAGGAAGGGAAGAGCGTCGTAGTTTCTTCTCACGATTTGGAGTTCGTCTGGTCCCTCAGGCCGAGGGTCTTGGTCGTGAGCGGTGGGAGGGTGGTCATGGACGGAAGGGCGGAGGAGGTCCTGAGCCGCGATGGGATCGAGGAATTTCGGCTCCTCAGGCCCCGGCTCCTGGAACTCTACATGCTCCTCAAAAAGAAGCCCAGGAGGCCCTTCTTCGAAGTGGGCGAGCTAGAGGAGTGGGTGAAGGCCGAGGTGGGCGGATGATAAGGGATGTGGCGTTCGGGTTCGTCTACACCAAGAAGGACTCCTTGGTCCACAGGCTCGACGCCAGGATCAAGCTCGCCCTATCGGCTTACCTGATAGCCCTATCTCTGATGGCGGGCGATCCATTCGGCCTGCTCCTGTCGGCGGCGTGGATAGCCTCGGTGGCGCTTCTGGGAAAGGTCGGGAGGAGGATGGGGAGGAACCTTATCTACGCCACGCTCTTCTCGGTCGTGATATTCGCCGTCGATCTCCTGAGCGGATACGGGTTGGTGGATGCGGCGATCTACGCGGCGAGGTTCGAGGTCATAGTAGCATCGGCATCCGCCTTCTTCCTCATCACCTCCCCGGACGAGTTCGAGTACGTCATGAGGTGGCTGCACCTCCCCAGAGACCTGGTCTTCTCATTCGTAACGGCGGTCAGGTTCGTGCCGGTGCTGATGCTCGACGCGATCCAGATAACCGACTCCCAGAAGTCCAGGGGGCTCGAGCTGGAGAAGGGGAACCCGGTGAAGAGGCTGAGGTCCTTCATCCCCATACTCATACCCCTGGTGATAGACGCGGTCATGAGGAGCAACTCCCTGGCCGAGGCGATGGAGGTCAGGGCTTACGGCGCGACCGACAGGCCGACCTCGCTCTACGAGCCGAAGCTCTCCAGGTCCGACTGGATCGCGCTCGCCCTATCGACCGTCGCCTTCTCCGTGTCCACAATCTTTATCCTTTAGAGAAGGATCGGGCTTGGAAACTTTTTTATCGGCCAATACGAGTATCGGGTAGGTGCGAGTTTGGCCATAGGGAGCGAGATCAAGAGCACGACGATAGGCCTCCTTACACTCTTGACCCAAAACCTATCCGAGATATCCGAAGAGAGCCTGGAGCGGTTCGTCGAGACCCTGGTGGCCCACTACAACAGCAAGGTGCTCGTAGTCGGTGCGGGGAGGAGCCTGCTCGTCGGGAAGTCCTTCGCCCTGAGGCTCTTACACCTGGGATATCAGGTGTACGTCCTAGGGGACACGCTGGTTCCATCCATATCGAAGGGGGATCTGGTCGTGGCCATATCCGGGTCGGGGTCTACGAAGCTGGTGGTCACGGCCGTCGAGGCGGCGAAGCACGCGGGCGCGACGATAGCCTCGATCACGTCCTTCCCGGACTCCCCGGTGGGGAGGCTTTCGGACGTGATCCTGAAGGTCAAGGGGAGGATCATAGGAGAGGAGGAGAGGAGGGACTACTTCTCCAGGCAGATACTCGGCATACACGAACCCCTGGCACCCCTTGGGACGCTGTTCGAGGACTCCTGCATGATCCTGCTGGATGCGATGATACCCATCCTGATGGAGAGGCTCGGGGTCACCGAAGAGGCCCTTAAGCGGAGGCACGCGAACGTGGAATAGAAAGGTTATAAGGCCGTTGGGGAAAGGGGGCTTGAAGAGCCATGGTAAGGTATAAGACGACTTCGGAGGCCCTGAAGATAATCAGGAACAAGGAGCGGATAAGGAACATGGGCGTAATAGCCCACGTAGACCACGGAAAGACCACGATGAGCGACAGCCTGCTCGCCGCCTGCGGGATGCTGAGCCCTTCGGTAGCCGGGCAGGCCCTAGCCTTGGACTTCATGGACCTGGAGCAGAAGAGGCAGATGACGATAAAGGCAGCGAACGTGACCCTGTACTACGAATACGAGGGGAAGCCATACGTGATAAACATGATAGACACCCCAGGCCACATAGACTTCACCGGGAGGGTCACCAGGAGCCTGAGGGCGATAGATGGAGCCGTGGTCGTGGTCGATGCGGTCGAAGGGGTCATGACCCAGACCGAGACCGTAACGAGGCAGGCCCTGGAGGAGAGGGTGAGGCCCGTCCTTTACATAAACAAGATAGACAGGCTGGTCAAGGAGCTGAGGCTTACGCCAGAGAAGATGAAGGTCTGGCTCGGCAACATAATAAGCGACTTCAACAACCTGATAGAGATGTACGGGGAGCCCGAATACAAGGACAAATGGAAGGTGAGCATCCAGGACAGCAGCGTATCCTTCGGCTCGGCGAAGGACAGGTGGGGCTTCAACTTCGAAATAGCCAAGAGGAAGGGGATGGGCTTCCAAGACGTGTACAGGGCCTACGAGAAGGGGGAGGTCGATGAGCTGGTCGAGAAGCTGCCCCTCCACGAAGCGATCCTGAGCATGGTGATAAAGCACCACCCGCCCCCTCACGTGGCGCAGAAGTACAGGATCCCGAAGATCTGGAAGGGCGATCTGAACTCCGAAGTGGGGAGGGCCCTGCTCGAGTGCGATGAGAACGGGCCGATAGTCATGATGATCACGAACGTGGTGGTCGATCCACAGGCGGGGCTGGTATCGACCGG
>JAGGXQ010000094.1 GCA_021162925.1 Nitrososphaerota archaeon | reverse complement strand
TGAGGGCCGTTCAGAGGAGGATCAGACCGATCACCAGGTTCGGCAAGCTGATATTCTACAGCGTGATCGTCGGGGCCATAGCCGGACTGGGGGCCGTGCTCTTCTACTACCTCTTGGAGCAGTCCATTCATTTCTTCATATACTACCTTGCGAATTACCACGTCCCTCCCCCAGGGCCGGGCGCCTCGTTACCCGACTTTAGTGAGGTAAGGTGGGCGCTGATCCCGCTCATAACCGGGCTCGGTGGCCTTCTATCGGGCTTGATCGTCTACAAATGGGCCCCTGAAGCCGAAGGAGATGGAACCGATGCCGTTATAGAGGCATTTCACAAGGCTGGGGGCTTCATAAGGGGTAGGATCCCGATCGTAAAGATGATAGCTTCGACGCTTACAATAGGTTCAGGAGGGAGTGCGGGCAGGGAGGGACCCATAATACAGATAGGGGCTGGCGTCGGCTCCTTACTCGCTACCAAACTGAAGCTTAACGATCATGACAGGAGGATACTCATGATCGCTGGTGCCGGTGCGGGCCTAGGTAGCATATTCAAGGCCCCGCTCGGAGGGGCCCTCTTTGCGGTGGAGGTGCTTTACAAGAGGGATATCGAAGCTGAGGCCTTGGCCCCTGCCCTGGTGGCTTCGATCGTGGGCTACTCGATATTTTCATCCATATACGGTTTCGGGCGCATCTTCAGCACCCCTCATTATTCGTTCACCAACCCCGCATCACTCGTATTCTACGCGCTGTTGGGCCTCGTTTCGGCCCCGGTCGCCATCTTTTACATCAAAACCTTTTACGGGATAGGGGATTCTTTTAAGAAGCTAAAGCTACCCAAATACCTCAAACCCGCCCTAGGCGGCTTACTTGTAGGCCTGCTGTCCCTACTCATCCCTCAGTCCCTATGTACTGGCTATGGGTGGGTTCAGCTTGCCATAAACGGAAGGCTTACCTTGACCCTGCTCGCGGTGCTGGTCATTGCTAAGATACTCGCCACCAGCCTGACCGTTGGATCCGGTGGTAGTGGAGGGCTCTTCGCACCATCCTTGGCCATAGGGGCCATGCTCGGGGGGTTTTTGGGTACCGCCTTCAACCTGCTCTTCCCGAACATAGTTACCGATCCTAGCGCATTCGTCGTCGTGGGAATGGCCGCGTTCTTTGCTGGAGCGGCCGGGGTCCCGATCACCTCGATGATGATAGTGGCGGAGATGACGGGTAGCTACAACCTGCTCATACCCGCGATGCTTTCATGTGCCATCTCATACGTGTTGGTATGGAGGTGGAGCATATACGAGAAGCAGGTCCCGACCAGGGCCGACTCCCCGGCCCACCTGGGCGACTTCAACGTCGAGGTGCTGAGGGACTTAATGGCCAAGGACGTGATGAAGAGGAAGCTGGTCACCGTAAGCCCCGACATGAGCGCCAAGGATGTATCGATGCTGATCACGAGGACGAGGCACATGGGCTTCCCCGTGCTCGATAAGGGGAGGCTCGTCGGGATAATAGTCTACAGCGACCTCCTGAAGATAAGGCCGGAGGATGCCGATAAGGTGAAGGTGAGGGATCTGATGAGCAAGAAGCTCGTGGTCGGTTACCCATACGAATCCCTGGAGGTGCTTTTGAGGAGGCTTTACAATCATAACGTAAGCCGCATCCCGATAGTCGACCCGGAGGATCCGACGAAGCTCCTCGGGCTCATAACCAAGAGCGACATAGTGAGATCTCACGAGGAGGTCAGGCACGGGGAGTTCGTCGAGGAGATCGAGTTCTTCAAGTCTACCAAGGTCGGCGACTTGATGAGGAGGCACATAGTCATGGTATGCCCAGAAGCCGACGTCAAGGAAGCGGCGAAGCTCATGGCCTCTCACGACCTCCCAATATGCCCCGTGGTGGAAGGCGATAAGCTGGTCGGCGTAGTAACCTACAGGGAGATCCTGAACTGCTTCCTCACGGGAGAATGCGGACCCGTCTCCGAGATAATGAGCAAGAAGTTCAGGGTGATAAGCCCGGATGAAAACCTGGCCGAGGCCATGAGGCTCATGGCGGAAGGTAAGACCGAGTCCCTGGTGGTCGTCAGGAAGGGGCAGGAGAAGCCCGTCGGCATCTTGCTCGAAAGGGACATCTTCCGCGCCTACTGGCTCGAGTATTCGGCGCTTCACGGATAGAGGGCTCAGCACTCAAGATCCCGATCACGGATCACCAGGGCTATCCTCCTCACCGCCCCCTATAAATGGGAGGCAAGGGTTAAAAGCTTTCAGAAAAGTAATTAAGCGCCTCGCCTCTTTAACTTGCTTGATGGTGTACATAGAGACCACCACCAGGTTGGAGAACTTCAGGATGTTCCTGATAAACAGCACCTGCAGGTCCTTCATACCGGAGAGCTACCTCAGGGATAGGGAGGTCTTCCCCGAGAAGGACGAGCAACCGGGCTACATCTACATAGAGGCGGTGGATAAGGTCAGCCTGAAGAAGATAAGGCACATAAACTTCGTATCGGCGAGGGGCGTGCTCGGCATCATCTACGTTTCGAAGAGCGGAAACACGAGGCTGAAGTGGAGGCACATCAAGGGGAGCCTCGGCAAGGTGAGTGGGGAGGCATCCCCGAATTCCTTGGTCAACCTTATGCTGGCCAAGGTCCTTACCAAGGATTACGTTGAAGAGCTTATAAAGGGGGGAAAGGCTGCTTAGTGGTGGTAAGATGGTTCTGGTTAAGGTGAACAGGATAACGAGCGTCACCGATCCCGAAACCGGGCAACCTGGGAGGCGAATAGAGTTCGTGGAGGTGAAGAGGAGGGTCCCGCCCACCGGGGAGATGGATCTGGTTAGGAACGTAATAGATCAGCTCCAATCGATGGGGCTCTTCCCACCCACTTTGAGGGAGGTGGGGACGCCGAAGCTCATAGTCTTCCTCAGCGAAAACGAATACGACATGCTCGGCCTCAGGCTCGAAGTCAACGACGTCTACGATCTGGTGATAAAGGACGGCGCTTTCAAGCTCGAGAAGCCTGAAGGGGCATGAATCGAAAGGCCAGGGTCCTGGAGGCCGTTAGGGCGTCGGGCTACGATGCCCTGATAGCCATAAAGCCCGAAAACGTCTTCTACCTCACATCTCACTACGGGAGGGGCCCCCTCCTGCTGAAGGAGGGCCTCTGCAGGCTCTACGCAAAGCCGATAGACTTCGATCTCGCCGTCGATGAGGCGAAGGGCTGCGAAGTCGTGGAGGTCGAGGACGCTTACGCCGAGTTGCTGAAGGACGTGAGGGGGCTCAAGGCCTGCCTGGATGTATTGGATCAGAGGCTCCTCCCCTTCATCGGTAAGGGCATCACGTTCGATCCCGCTCCGATATACTCTTGCAGAAAGGTGAAGGAAGAGTCCGAGGTCGAGAAGGTGAAGAGGGCCGCCAGCCTTTTGGACGAGCTCTTCTCGCTGGCTTTCGACGTGATAGAGGTCGGGAAGACCGAGGACGAGGTGATGGCGGAGCTCGTGAAGCTGGCCGTCGAAAGGGGATCGGGGTTTTCCTACGGCCCGAAGCCGTTCATAGTGGCCAGCGGCCCCGCTTCCGCCTACCCTCACGCGTTCAAGGGGAGGAGGATAGGGCGCGGGGAATTCGTGATAGTCGATGTGTACCTGAAGCTCGATGGATACTTCGCAGATGCAACAAGGACCTTTCACACGGGCAACTTGAGCGAGGAAGAGGAGGACGTCTACTACTCGGTCCTGGAGGCCCAAGAGGAGGCGATAAAAGAGGTGAGGGAAGGGAAAAGCTGCGGGGAGCTTGACGGACTCGCGAGGCGATACTTGAGGTCGAAGGGGTACGAGCAGTTCTTCGTCCACGCCCTAGGGCACGGGGTCGGGCTCGAGGTCCACGAACCACCTTGGCTCAGGAAGGGCAGTAAAGATGTGCTCGAGAGGGGGAACACGATCACGGTAGAGCCCGGCGTGTACGTGAAGGGGAAGTTCGGGGTCAGGATAGAGGATACGATACTCGTTTGGGATGGGGCAAAGCCTTTGACCAAGTTCACCAAGGAGCCTCTGATAGTCTGATCACGGCACGATCTCGACCGTGTTGTTGTAGCTAGGGTAAAAAGCGGCCCTCTT
>JAGGXQ010000136.1 GCA_021162925.1 Nitrososphaerota archaeon | reverse complement strand
GGTACGAGCCCACCCTAGATCCGGACCTCGTCGATATAGTCAGGGAGCTTTCGAAGCTCGACGCACACCTAACCCTGATGACCAACGGCAGCCTGCTCACCAGAAGGTACGTCAAGAGGCTCAAGGAGGCCGGGCTCAACGAGGTGATAATAGGGGTGAAGTCGTTCGATCCCGAGAAGCACCTTTACTACACCAAGTACCCTTTGGAGCCGGTTTTGAGGGGGATAGAGAACGTATTCTCGGAGGAGGATGCGGACTTCAGGCTCACGGTCGAGACCCTCCTGCTGCCAGGCATAAACGATCCGGAGGACATAGAGAACTTGGCGAAGTTTTTGGCGAAGATGGACAAGGGGATAAGGCTCTTCATAGATCCATGGATACCGACGGTGAAGGAGTTCAGGGAGCCGACGAAGGAGGAGCTGATAGAGGCTGTTTCTAGGGCGATGAGGCACCTCTACGTCGTCTCCTACCACCCGCTTCACTCCGAAGTTGTGGAAATCAGGAAGACCCCTAGGAAGCTCAGGGTCGTGAACTTCGTCGAGAGGGCTTGAGCTGCTCCTTTATGCTCCTAGCGGTCGCGTAACCTATCTTTGGTATGCTTGAGAGCCTCTCCAGGCTCGCCTTCCTCAGCTCCTCGATCCCCTTAAAGCCGGCATCGTAAAGGGCCCTCGCCCTTACCCTTCCGACCCCCTTCAAACCGACCAGAGGGAGCAGCTCCGGCTTGACCCCGTACTTGATCCTAGCCCTCATCTCGTTGGCCTGCTCCACCATCCAAGGCTTCTTGAACAGCTTCGCCAGCTCTCCGAAGGAGTAGAGCAACCAATCGGCGCTCTCGACCGCCCTGTGCAGATCCCCGGGCTCTACCCCTAGCCTATCCATGATCGCCCCCTCGCCCCACTCCTCTATCCAGGCGAAGAGTGTGAGGACGCTCCTGAACTCGTCTAGGTACTCGCTCGGGGGTATGAGGAACTCTTCGGAGAATTCGGAGATGAACTCCCTGGCTTCGTCGAGGTCTTTGCGCCTGAGCCCGAACTTCGGCTGGAAATCTGGCGATACGCATATCAGGTGGAGGATGCCCATCTGGTGCCTCCCCCTCTCGGCCCTTTCTATCGCCTCCCTGAAAAGGACCCCTGTTACGGGATCTATGTAGAGGGTCGACACCCTCTTCCCGAACTCCGTCGCGACGAACCTCCCCTTCCTCTCCAGGATGAGGTCGTGGTTCAGCAGGTAGCGCATCGCCCTCCCCACCCTGAACCTGATCCTGGAGCTTGGGTACTGCATGTACATGAGGGTCTTGGAGAATAGCTCGAACAGCTCCTTCTCATCGATGCCAGGGAAGCTCGCAACGGTGGCTAGGAGGTGGGTCCTCAGCCTTCCTAGCGTTCCAAGGCTCGACCTCAGAGGCTCGACTTCTCCGTTCAGGTAGTACCTCCGAAGCTCTTCCTTTCTCATCCTCCCCGCGACCAGTATCGCCTCCCCGAATTCGTCATACTTCGGCCTCCCAGCCCTCCCTATCATCTGGGTGTACTCGAGCGTGCTTATCGGGACCCTCCCACCGTAGCTCGAATCGTACCTCATCACGCTGTTTATGACGACCCTCCTAGCCGGAAGGTTCACCCCGGCAGCCAGGGTTGGGGTCGCGGAGAGGACCTTGATCAGGCCGCTCCTGAAGGCATCCTCGACCAGCCTCCTGTGGACCGATGGAAGGCCGGCGTGGTGAAACGCAACGCCGCACCTGACGACCCTAGAAAGGATCCTGCCCAGCTCCGTCTCCTCCCAAGAGTTCATAACCTCCTCGGAGAGCTCGTTCAGCTTCTCCCTCTCCCAGTCCTCCAAGAAGCGTGGGACCACCTCCGATGCCTTGAGCGAAATGCTGACGGCGCGCTTCCTGGTCTCGGCGAATATGAGCGTCTGGCCCCCATCCTTGAGAGAATCGACGGCCAGGTCTACGGGAGGGCCCCTTCCGGTCGGCTCGAGCTTCTTCACCCTTCCATCCTCGTAGTGGATGCTGTTGTAGGAGTATATCCCCTTGATCAGCCTTACGGGCCTCCAATCGGATACGATCGGCTCCGCACCCAACCACTTCGCGATTTCTTCGTAGTTGCTCACGGTGGCGCTCAGGGCAAGGAGCTGGGAGTCGTCGAACATCCACCTTATCTTGCTCAGTATCATCTCAAGGGTTGCGCCCCTTTCGGGGTCCCCTACCAAATGGACCTCGTCCGCGACGAACAGCTTCACTTCGTCTATCCAATCTATCCCGTGCCTCAGCAGGGAGTCGAACCTTTCGTTCGTCAGGATTATCAGGCTGCCCTTCGAGAGCTCCGATCCGCTCGAGTCGTAGTCCCCGGTCGATATCATCACCTTGAACCCCTCGCCCAGGGATTCGAGCGCCTTGAACTCCTGGAACTTCTCATTCGCCAGGGCCCTCAAGGGCGTTAGGTACACTACCTTTATACCCTCCTCGACGATCCGCTTCGCCGCGGTTACCATCGCGACCAAGGTCTTGCCGCTGGCGGTCGGGGTGGCGAGGAGGAGGCTCTTCCCCTTCAGAACGCCGGCCTTGAAAGCCCGCTCCTGTGGAGGGTAGAGCTCTCTGTACCCCATCCCCTCGAGGACGGATGCTAGGCTTCTGGGGATGTCGAGCTCCGATACCTTCAACCCCGCTGAACCCATCTGTAAAATCCGGGCTTTACCTCGTAGATCAGACCGCTCCTGTTGAGGTTGTAGAGCATCATCCGGGCCCGCTCCCTGGTGAACTTGCCCGTCTTCACAAGCTCCTCCACGAACTTCTTGCCCTCGACCAGGTTCTTCTTCGGCCCTTCTAGGGATCTGAAGACGCTTATGGCGAGCTCGAGCATGCTCTTCTCGCTCGCTGGCTTCCCGTGAAGGACGCCGAGATCGACCTTACCAGTCCTTACGTCGATCCCGACCGTCTCGAACATCCTCTTCATCAGGCTTATCGCGACTTCGGCATCCTCACCGCTCACGGTATCCTTGAGCAGGAGCCTGGCCCTGGCCATCGAGAGCCTGACCAAGGTCTCGAGCTGCCTTGGCGTTATGGTTATCATCGACTCGGACCTGGAGCCCAGCTCCCTCATCTGAAGGTAAAATTCGAGTATCTTCTCCTCCGCCTCCTTGCTCAGCTTTGGCTCGATCTTGGTGCAGTAGCTCAGGTACTTCTTCATGAACTCGGGGGAGAGGGG
>JAGGXQ010000041.1 GCA_021162925.1 Nitrososphaerota archaeon | reverse complement strand
GAGGAGGATAACCGTATCCCTGAGGGTGAAGGAGGAGGAAGAGGACTACAGGTACTTCCCCGAGCCCGATCTGGTCCCCGTAGAGATAACCGACGAGCTTATCGAGGACGTGAAGAAGGAGATGCCGGAGCTACCGGAAGAGAGGATGAGGAGGCTCGTCGAAGAATATGGGATAAGCTCCAGGATGGCCGAGGTCCTGACTTCGAAGAAGGCCCTCGCCGACTTCTTCGAGGAAGCGGCTAAGGAAGGGGTCGGGAGGAGGGTGGCGAGCCTTCTAGGGGAGGTGCTCGCCTACATGAACAGGGAAGGGTTGGAGATTCAAGACCTCGGCCTGAACCCTAGAGAATTCGGGGCCCTTTCGAAGCTCGTCGAGGAGGGGAGGGTTAGCGAGAGGATGGCGAAGGGGATAATAAGGAAGGCCCTCGCCTCCAAGAGGCCCTTGATGGAACTCGTCAAGGGCGTGAAGGAGCAGATATCGGACGAGGATACCATAAAGATGCTCGTCGAGGAGGTCGTGAAAGAGAACCAAAAGGCGGTGAAGGATGCGATGAAGAACGAGAAGGCGAAGAACTTCTTGATGGGCGAGATAATGAAGAGGAGCAGGGGGAGGGCCGACCCTAGGCTCGCCAGGCTCCTGCTCGAGAGGAAGCTGGAGGAGCTGAGAGCGGAAGGTTTTTAGGCCCTAAGCCGAAAGCGAGGGCATGCCGGCCAAGATTTGGAAGGACGAAGAGGTCAGCCTAGATCCAATCAGGGAGGAGGTGATAGCGGTCATAGGTTATGGAAGCCAGGGGAGGGCCCAG
This sequence comes from Nitrososphaerota archaeon, assembly GCA_021162925.1. Taxonomy (GTDB): domain Archaea; phylum Thermoproteota; class Nitrososphaeria; order Nitrososphaerales; family JAGGXQ01; genus JAGGXQ01. The sequence goes on along the minus strand of JAGGXQ010000041.1, from coordinate 1,991 downwards.
GCGCTGAACATGAAGGATTCCGGGCTCAAGGTCGTTGTAGGGCTTAGAAAAGGGAGCAAGAGCTGGGGGCTTGCGGAGAAGGAGGGGGTCAGGGTCCTGACCGTCGGGGAGGCGGTCAAGGAGGCAACGATCGTCCACATCCTCATACCCGACATGGTCCAGTCCAAGGTCTACAAGGACGAGATAGAGCCGAACCTGAAGGAGGGGATGGCCCTTTCGTTCGCACATGGGGCTGCGATACATTGGGGCTGGATAGAGCCCCCTGCCGAGGTCGACGTAATAATGGTGGCTCCGAAGGGCCCAGGGCCTTTGGTCAGGGAGCTTTACCTTGAGGGCTTCGGGGTCCCTTCCTTGGTTGCTGTCGAGCAGGACTACACGAAGAGGGCTTGGGATAGGGTCCTGGGGATGGCGAAGGCGATAGGCTCCACGAGGCCGGGGGTGATAAAGACCACCTTCAAGGAGGAGGTCGAGACCGATTGGTTCGGGGAGCAGGTCGATCTCTGCGGAGGGGTCACGTCGATGATAAAGGCAGCGTTCGAGACCCTCGTAGATGCGGGGTATCAGCCCGAAGTGGCCTACTTCGAGTGCCTCCACGAGCTCAAGCTCATAGTCGATCTGATACACAGGAAGGGGCTTTCGGGCATGTACGAAGCCGTTAGCGAAACCGCGAAGTACGGGGGGCTCACCAGGGGCGATAGGGTCATAGGCCCAGCCTCTAGGGCGGCGATGAAGGCCATCCTGAAGGAGATCCAGTCGGGGAAGTTCGCAAGGGAATGGATCGAGGCCTATGAGAAGGAAGGCAAGGAGAGCTTCGAGAAGTACATCAGGGAGCTGAAGGAGCACCAGATAGAAAAGGTCGGGGAAAGGCTAAGGAAGCTCATGTGGAGGGATTAGGGCAAGACGGCCCCTCTGGATGCCGAGGAAGCCAGCATCGAATACCTGGCCAAGGCCCCGTGCCTGTACCTAGGCTCGAACTTGAAGCCCTTCAGTCTCTCCTTTACCTCGTCTTCGCCCAGCTCGACCTCTAGGAGCCTCTTTTTGTGGTCTATGGTTATCCTGTCCCCGTCTTTAAGGGCGGCTATGGGGCCTCCCTCGGCGGCCTCGGGTGATACGTGCCCTACCATGAAGCCCCTGGTCGCACCCGAGAACCTGCCGTCGGTTATCATGGCTACGTCCTCCCCTAGGCCCTGACCCACCAGAGCGGCGGTGACCAGGAGCATCTCGGGCATCCCAGGCCCGCCTTTGGGCCCTTCGTACCTTATGACCAAGACCTCCCCCCTGTTCACCTCCCTCTTGTTTATCGCATCTATCGCCTCTTTCTCGGAGTCGAAGACCCTAGCCGGCCCCTCGAACCTCTCCCTCTTCAAGCCTGCAACCTTTATCACCGCCCCTTCGGGCGCCAGGTTCCCCTTCAGGATCGCCAAGCCGCCGCTAGGCCGAAGAGGATCGGTAAGGTCCCTGACGACCTCGCCCCCGCCCGTAGGGGGCTCGTAGGCCTCTAGGTTCTCCCTCACGCTCTTGCCCGTGACGGTTATCGGATCGCCGTTTATCAGGCCGGCGTTCAAAAGCTTCTTCATTATAAGAGGGACGCCCCCGACCTCGTCGAGGTCCTCTATCGCATACCTGCCCGCTGGTATAAGGTCGGCTATGTGCGGAACCCTCCTGCTCATCCTGTCGAAGTCCTCCAGCCTGAGGTCTACCCCGGCCTCCTTGGCTATCGCGAGCAGATGCAGTATCGTGTTGGTCGAGCCACCCATCGCCATGTCGACGGCTATCGCGTTTTCGAAGGCCTCGAACGTGAGCACGTCCCTTGGCTTCAAACCCATCTCGAGGAGCTTCGCCGCCTGAACACCCGTCTCGTATGCGACCTTGCGCCTCCTCTCATCGACTGCTGGGATGGTGGAGCTACCTGGTAGGGATAGGCCCAGGGCCTCTATGGCTATGGCCATCGTGTTGGCGGTGTAAAGACCCGCACACGAGCCGGGGCCTGG
>JAGGXQ010000022.1 GCA_021162925.1 Nitrososphaerota archaeon | reverse complement strand
TGAAGGGTAGCGATTTCCAGCTCAAGGTCTGGAGGGAGATATCCAAGATACCCTACGGGGAGACCAGGAGCTACGGCCAGCTCGCGAGGGCGATGGGGATGCCGAAGGCCTATAGGGCGGTAGGGCTGGCCTGTAAGGCCAACAGGGTACTGATACTCGTACCGTGCCACAGGGTGGTCTCGGCTAGGGGGTTGGGGGGCTACTCCCTTGGGATATGGGCGAAGAAAAAGCTGCTCAGGCTCGAGGGGGCTAAAGTCTGAACCCTAGCTTGTGTATCTTCAGCACGTCGGTGACCCCCCTCGGCTCCCTAGGATCGCCCGTGACCACGACTATGTAGTCTCCCTTCTTCGCGAGCCCCTCCCTCAGGATTATCCTATCCGCCTTCATTATCACCTCGTCTATGGTCTTGTACTTCCCGATCTTGAACGGGAAGACGCCCCAGGATATCGTGAGCTCCCTCACGACCCTCTCGCTGTTCGTCAGGGCTATCACGGGGACCTTGGGCCTGTACTTGGACACGATCCTGGCGGAGGCACCGCTCCTGGTCGGGGCCACTATCGCCGCTACGTTCAAGTTGAGGGCGATCTGGCAGGCCGAGTGGCTTATTATATCCCTGGGGCTGGTGCCACGCCTCTTCTCGACCATCTCCCCGTAGGGGAGCTTGGACTCCACCTCCCTGGCTATCTTCGTGATCACCCTGGTGGCTTCCACCGGATACTTGCCGATCGACGTTTCGTCGGAGAGCATCAGGGCATCCGATCCGTCTATGATCGCGTTGGCCACGTCCGCCACTTCTGCCCTGGTCGGGTAGGGGTTGGCTATCATGGATTCGAGCATCTGGGTCGCGGTCACGACCGGCTTGGCCAGGGCGTTGCACTTCGATATTATCTCCTTCTGGATCATGGGGACCGACTCCAGCGGCATCTCCGCCCCTAGATCTCCCCTCGCCACTATTACGCCGTCCGAAGCCCTTATCACCTCGTCCAGGTTTTCGACCGCCTCCCTCCTCTCTATCTTCGCCAAGAGGAAGGCCCTCCTCCTAGTGAGCTCCCTCGCTAGCTCCATATCCGACCCATCCTTCACGAAGGAGACCGCGACCATGTCGAACCCCAGCTTCATCCCGAACGAAAGGTGCTTCCTATCCTCTTCGGTTATAGCGGGGAGGCCGAGCCTCGTGTCCGGGAGGTTCACGCCCTTATGAGGCCTGAGGACGCCCCCGACCACGACCCTGCAGTGGACCCTGGGACCCTCGACCTTCAGCACCCTGAGCATTATGGTCCCATCCGCGAGCAGGATCCTGTGCCCCGGCTCGACCTTCTCCGGCAGATCCCTGTAGCTTACGGTTGCCTTCTCCGAGTCCCCGACAAGCTCCTCGGTCGTCAGGACGAACTCGGAGCCGGGCTTAAGGTAGGCCTTCCCATCCCTTATCTCCCCTATCCTTATCTTCGGGCCGGGGAGATCCTGCATGAGGGCTATAGGCTTCTTCAGCCTGTCCGAGACCCTTTTAACGGCCTCGAAGAGGGCCCTGTGCTCCTCGTAATCGCCGTGGCTGAAGTTTATCCTGGCGACGTCCATGCCGGCCCTCGCCATCTCCTCTATCACCTTCTCTTCCTTGCTCGAAGGGCCCAGGCTACAGATCAGCTTGGTCTTCTTCTCCATTCGTATTCGATCTCGAGGCTCGGTAAATAAGCTTATGCAAAAAGGCTATAAAACCGTTGAAAACGACCAGGGCCATGGGCCTGACCCTAGCCGAGAAGATTTTGTCGGAGAAGGTTGGGAGGAGGGTTAAGCCCGGGGAGATCGTCGTATCAAGGGTCGATATGGCGGTGGCCCAAGACGGGACCGGGCCCCTGACCTTCGACGTGATAAAGGAGCTGGTGGGCGAGGAGAGGGTTTTCGACCCGGGCAAGGTCCTGCTCACCGTGGATCATACGGGGCCGAGCCCGAGGAGGGACCTGAGCAACTTTCAGCTGAGGATGAGGGCCTTCTCGAAGAAGACCGGGGCAATCATAAGGGATGTGGGTGAGGGGATAAGCCACGTCCTGCTGGCCGAGGACTACGTGAAGCCGGGAGACGTGGTGGTGGGGGCCGACTCCCATACCTGCACGGTCGGGGCGATGGCCGCCTTCGCCACGGGCCTGGGCTCGACCGACATAGCGGTTGCGATGGTCTTAGGCAAGATATGGTTCAGGGTTCCGGAGACCGTAAAGTTCGAGCTAGAAGGCGAGTTGCCCGAAGGGGTGTATTCGAAGGACCTCATCCTGAGCATCATAGGGAGGATTGGGGAGGACGGGGCAAGCTACAAGGCTATGGAGTATTCGGGGGATGGGGTGAAGAACCTTTCGATGGATGCGAGGTTCACGGTTTCGAACATGGCCCATGAAGCTGGGGGGAAGGTCGGGCTGTTCCCTTCAGATGGGGAGACGAAGAAATTCATGGAGGAGAACGGAAGGGGGAGGGATTGGATGCCCATCGAGGCCGATGGCGACGCATCCTACTACAAGGAGTTCAGGATAGACCTAACGGAGATCGAGCCCGTGGTCTCCTATCCACATTTACCTGCTAACGTGAAGCCTGTGAAGGAAGCGGTAAAGGACGGGATAAGGGTGGATCAGGTCGTCATAGGAACCTGCACCAACGGAAGGCTAGAAGATCTCGAAGTCGCGGCCAAGATACTGAAGGGGAGGAGGGTCGCGAAGGGGACCAGGTTGCTCGTCTACCCCGCATCCAGGAAGATATACCTTAAGGCCATGAAGTCGGGGATAATAGAAGCCTTGGTCGAAGCCGGCGCCGTGATAGGGCCCCCTTCCTGCGGCCCCTGCGTCGGGATACACCTGGGGGTCCTGGGGGATGGGGAGGTATGTCTATCGACCCAGAACAGGAACTTCTTGGGGAGGATGGGGAACCCGAACTCCTACATATACCTGGCATCCCCGGCCACCTGTGCGGCGAGCGCCATCGAAGGGCGTATAGCCGACCCCAGGGATTACCTGTAGGTGGGAGGATGATAAGGGGAAGGGCTTGGAAGTTCGGCGACGACATCTCGACCGACCACATAGCACCCGGCCGCTACTACCACCTGAGATCGAACCTCCCAGAGTTCCTGAAGCACGTATTCGAGGACGCCGATCCCGAATTCTCGAAGGAGATAATGAAGGGCAAGTCCTTCATAGTCGTAGGGGGGAGGAACTTCGGCAAGGGGTCCTCTAGGGAGCATGCGGCGAGGCTGATAAAGCTCGCTGGTAGCCCGGTCGTGCTCGCCAAGTCTTTCTCAAGGATATTCTACAGGAACTGCTTCAACATAGGGATGCCGGCACTTATAGTCGATACCGATCGGATAGGGCACCTGGACGAATTGGAGGTGGACCTAGAGGGGGGTAAGGTCAGGGACCTGACCAAGGGGGTAGAGCTCGACTTCGAGCCGATACCCGAGGTCATGCTGAAGTTCATGAAGGAGGGAGGGATAGTAGCCTACATCAAGAAGCACGGCGACCTCGTCTTTTGAGGTCGATAGCTTTAATTACCCCATTCGCTTGAATCGGCTGTGATCGATAAAGAAGAAATGAGAAGGAGGGTCGTGAAAGCCCTCAAGGAGACCTACGACCCAGAAGTCCCGGTGAGCGTCTACGACCTGGGGCTCATCTACGGCATAGACATCAAGGACGACGGCTCCGTCAAGATAAGGATGACCTTCACCACCCCCGCATGCCCCCTCATCTGGTCCATAGGTTACTCGATAGAAAACGTGGTAAAGAGCGCCGTCCCGGAGGCGAAGGAGGTCAAGGTCGAGATAGTCTGGGACCCCCCTTGGACCCCGAAGATGGTCACGAAGGAAGGGAGGGAGAGGCTCAAGGAGATATACGGCTACGACGTAGTAGAGGAGTGGATAAAGAGCTATTCTTAAAGGGGCCTGTGGCAGGCTACGAAGTGATCTGGGGCTATCTCGACGAGCTTCGGCTCCTCTACAGAGCACTTATCTATCCTATAGGGGCACCTTGGATGGAACCTGCAACCCGATGGCGGGTTTATCGGGTTCGGGACCTCGCCGCTTATCCTGATCCTCTCCCTTTCCCTCTTGATTATCGAGGGGACCGCGTTTATCAGGGCCAGGGTGTAAGGGTGGGCCGGGTTCCTCAGCACCTCCTCGGTCGGGCCCATCTCGACTATCTTGCCCAAGTACATGACCGCTATCCTATCCGATATCAGCCTCCCCACGGCTATATCGTGGGTTATGAAAAGGATCGACAGGTTGTACTCCTCCCTGAAGCTCTTGAGCAACTCCAGGATCGATGCCCTTAAGGAAACGTCTATCATCGAGACCGCTTCGTCCGCCACCAGGAATTCCGGCTTCAGGATCATGGCCCTGGCTATCGCGACCCTCTGCCTCTGACCGCCGCTCAGCTCATGCGGGTATCTGTCGTAAAACTCGGATTCGGGGGTCAGGCCGACCCTCTTGAGCATCTTCAGGGCGAGCTCCCTGGCTTCCTCCTTCTCCGAGAGCTTGTGGATGAGCAAGGGATGGCTTATCGCATCCCCTATCTTCATCCTAGGGTTCAGGCTAGCGTAAGGATCCTGAAATATCATCTGCATCCTCCTCCTCAAGCCCCTGAGCCTCTTTCCCTCGAGCCTCGTTATGTCGAGGCCGTCGAACACTATCTTGCCGGCGGTCGGATCTATGAGCCTGAGGACCGTCCTCCCGGTAGTCGTCTTCCCGCACCCCGACTCCCCTATGAGCGAGAAGGTCTCCCCCTTCTCTATGCTGAAGCTGACCCC
>JAGGXQ010000106.1 GCA_021162925.1 Nitrososphaerota archaeon | reverse complement strand
GATAAGGAAGGGGAGGAGGGGATCGCTCCTGGGCGTGGGCATAGCGGTCAAGGACAACATATCGACCGAGGGGCTCAGGACGACTTGCGCCTCTAGGATGCTCGAGAACTACGTCCCGCCTTACGACGCCGAGGTCATAAGCAGGATAAAGAAAGAGGGCGGGATAATCCTGGGGAAGACGAACATGGACGAGTTCGCCATGGGCTCCTCCACCGAGTTCAGCGCCTTCGGCCCCACCAGGAATCCGTTCAACCTGAGCAGGGTCCCAGGGGGCTCCTCAGGGGGTAGCGGAGCGGCTTTGGCCGCCGATCTCTCCACCCTAGCCCTGGGGAGCGATACGGGTGGCTCGATAAGGTGCCCCTCGGCGTTCACATCGACCTTCGGGCTGAAGCCGACCTACGGCATGGTCAGCAGGTACGGGCTCGTGGCCTACGCCAACAGCCTGGAGCAGATAGGGCCCATGGGCAGGAGCGTGGAGGATGTCGCCCTCCTCTTTCAGGTGATATCCGGGAGGGACGAGAAGGACTCCACGTCTGTAGAGGCACCGAAGATCGACTACGTCGAGGAGGCCAGGAAGGGGGCGAAAGGGTTCAAGGTCGGGGTCCTGAAGGAGCTCACCGGGGAGGGGGTCGACGGGCACGTGCTCAAGGCCTTCTGGGATGCGGTTCATAGGCTTGAGGGGGAGGGGGTCGAATACGACGAGGTATCCATCAAGTACCTGGACTACGCACTCGCGAGCTACTACGTGATAGCCATGGCCGAGGCGAGCTCGAACCTCGCCAGGTTCGACGGGATGAGATATGGATTGAGGGTTAGGGATCAGGGGAACTGGGAGGCCATCTTCTCGAAGAACAGGAGCGAGGGGTTCGGGGAGGAGGTGAAGAGGAGGATAATCCTGGGGACTTTCGTCCTCTCCGCGGGCTACTACGAGGAGTACTACCTGAAGGCCCAGAAGGTCAGGAGGTTGCTGAAGGAATCCTTCGACCGGCTCTTCAAAGGGTACGACCTGCTCCTCTCCCCGACCATGCCGACCCTTCCCTGGAGGATAGGGGAGAAGCAGAGCCCCCTCGAGATGTACCTATCGGACGTCGCCACGGTCCCGGCCAACCTGGTGGGCATACCCAGCCTATCCGTGCCGATCGGGTTCTATGACGGGCTACCGATAGGGCTTCAGGCGATGGCCCCAGAGTTCGGGGAGGCGAAGGCGTTCAGGCTCGGGTGGGAGCTCGAAAGGATCGGGGTGGTCCCTTGAAGGCCAAGATAGGGTTGGAGGTCCACGTCCAGCTCACTTCGCTGAAGACGAAGCTCTTCTGCCCGTGTAGTAGCGATTACAGGGGGAAGGAGCCGAACACGAACATCTGCCCGGTATGCATGGGCCTTCCGGGAACGCTCCCGGTGCTCAACGGGAAGGCGGTGAGGGAGGCGGTGAAGATAGCCCTGGCCCTGAACTCCAAGATATCGAGGAGGATGCTCTTCTACAGGAAGAACTACTTCTACCCCGACATGCCGAAGAACTTCCAGATAACCCAGTACGACAAGGCCGGAGGCGTCCCCCTGGCGACGGGCGGCTACGTCGAAGTGAACGGGAAGAGGATAAGGATAAGGAGGATGCAGCTCGAAGAAGACCCGGGCAAGATAACCTACGAGGGGACCATAGTTTCAAGCCCCGTATCCCTCGTCGACTACAACAGGGCGGGGATAGCTTTGGTCGAGATAGTTACCGAGCCGGATATGGAGAGCCCGAAGGAGGCGAGGCTCTTCCTGGAGAAGCTCAGGTCGATACTCGAGCACCTAGGGGTCTGCGACTGTAGCTTGGAGGGGGCGATGAGGTGCGACGCCAACATATCGATAGAGGGGGGGAGGAGGGTCGAGGTGAAGAACATCTCGTCCTTCAAGGAGGTGGAGAGGGCCTTGAGCTTCGAGCTGACCAGACAGGCGACGCTGTCGAAGGGCGGGCTGAGGGTCAGGAGGGAGACGAGGCACTGGGACGAGGTGAGGAGGATAACCGTATCCCTGAGGGTGAAGGAGGAGGAAGAGGACTACAGGTACTTCCCCGAGCCCGATCTGGTCCCCGTAGAGATAACCGACGAGCTTATCGAGGGTGTGAAGAGGGAGATGCCTGAGCTACCGGAAGAGAGGATGAGGAGGCTCGTGGAGGAGTATGGGATAAGCCCCAGGATGGCCGAGGTCCTTACTTCCAAAAAGGCCTTAGCGGACTTCTTCGAAGAGGCGGCTAGGGAAGGGGTCGGGAGGAGGGTGGCGAGCCTTCTGGGGGAGGTGCTCGCATACATGAACAGGGAAGGGTTGGAGATTCAAGACCTCGACCTGAACCCTAGAGAATTCGGGGCCCTTTCGAAGCTAGTCGAGGAGGGGAGGGTTAGCGAGAGGATGGCGAAGGGGGTAATAAGGAAGGCCCTAAGCTCCAAGAGGCCCTTGATGGAGCTGGTCAAGGGCGTGAAGGAGCAGATATCGGACGAGGATACCATAAAGATGCTCGTCGAGGAGGTCGTGAAAGAGAACCGAAAGGCGGTGAAGGATGCGATG
>JAGGXQ010000113.1 GCA_021162925.1 Nitrososphaerota archaeon | reverse complement strand
AGGTGGGCCGGGCAGGATTCGAACCTGCGACCTTCGCCGCGTAAGGGCGACGTCATGCCGCTAGACCACCGGCCCCTTACTTCTTGGCCCCTAGGGATCTCCGCTTAAGCCTTAAATCCTTCGAGCTGTGGCACTTCCTGCACCTGGTCGCGGTTATCGGGTTCTTCGCCCCACACCTCATGCATATCTTGAAGAAGAGCCTCCTCCTCTGGGCTATCTGCTTCTTCTCCATGTCGGTTATCGGCATATCCCCCGTCATGCGAAGCGGGCTTTTAAACTTGACGCAGAACCTTGGGAAAAGATATTTAAGCCTCTAGGGTTTGGTTATGGGAGGTGTAAAGCATGTCGACCGACAGCAACACGGTATTCGTCGGAAAGAAGCCGGTGATGAACTACGTGCTCGCCTGCATCACGCTCTTCCAGAACGGCATGAACGACGTGGTCATAAAGGCGAGGGGAAGGGCGATAAGCAGGGCCGTCGATGTGGCGCAGATCCTGATGAAGAGGTTCATGAATGACCTGAAGGTGAAGAACATAGCGATAGACACCGAGGAGCTGAAGAACGAGGAAACCGGCAGGGTCAGCAACGTGAGCACGATAGAGATACATCTGTCCAAGTGACGCCACCAATTATTTTTATCTGAACCCAAAAATTAAATAGCCCCAACTTCGAACCACCTTGGAAAGTAGACTTGAAGTTGCCTATATGCTCCTTCGACGCAAAGACCGGGGTTCTGTGCCCCAAATGCGAGGAGAAGCTAGCCAAGGGCATAATAAGCAAGACGGACGTCGAGGTCTCGATGAAGCTCGTCAAGCTGGCTTCGGACCACCCTTCACTCGACAAGATCACGCTCAAGCGGGCGATAGACCTAGGGGACGCGATGGTCTTGGTGCTTGGTAGCGGGGACCTCGCCAGGCTCAGGGAGGAGCGTGGACTTTACTCGGCCTTGAGGAAGACCTTGGGGAAGAGGGTATGGGCGGTCGAGGAGGACGCATCCGATAGGAGGATGCTCGAGGATCTCGTCTACCCGGCCAAGATCGCCTCCATGAACATAATATGGCTACCGGATGGAACGAAGCTCACCAAGGCCGTGATACCTGGGAGGAGGACGGAGAGGTTTCCGGTGGACTTGGATCAGGTGGAGAGGATCTTCAAGGTGGTGAAGGGCGTTGACCTCAAGATCGAATTCGAAAGGACTTAGAACCCACTACGCAAGTCAGCTGAAGGACTCGGTCGGAAAGGAGGTGAGGATAGCCGGATGGGTCGAGGATCTGAGGGCGAAGGGCTCGATAACCTTCCTGACGGTAAGGGACGTGACCGGGCTGGCCCAAGCGGTCTTTAAGAGGGACGAGCTACCGGAGGAAGAGTACTCCAAGCTCAAGAAGCTCACCCTGCAGAGCGTCGTATCGGTGAGGGGCATAGTCGGTAGGAGCCTTTCGAAGAAGCTGGAGTTCGAGGTCAAGGCCAAGGGGCTGGAGCTCGTCTCTAAAGCCTTACATCCGCTCCCCTTGGATCCCAGGGGGAGGATCGACGCTGGTCTCGACAAGAGGCTCGATTCCAGGGCCTTGGACCTAAGGAACCCGAAGAACCTGGCGATATTCAAGTTAAGGCACGCGCTCGTCCAGTCGATAAGGGCTTACCTGATCTCGAACGGGTTCATCGAGGTGAGCACCCCGAAGCTCATAGGGACGGCTACGGAGGGGGGCGCCGATCTCTTCGAGGTCGATTACTTCGGGAGGAAGGCCTACCTGGCCCAGAGCCCCCAGCTCTACAAGGAGCAGCTCGTGATGTCACTTGATAGGGTCTTCGAGATGGCGGATTACTTCCGAGCCGAGAAGAGCAGCACCAGGAGGCACCTGAGCGAGTTCTACAGCGTGGATGTAGAGGCCGCGTTCATGGACGAGGAGGACGTCATGGGGCTCTTGGAGGGCTTGATAAGGAAGGCGATCGAGGACGTATCTAGGGAATGCACAGAGGAGCTGAAGTTGCTCGGGGTTAGCCTGAAGGTCCCGGAAGTGCCGTTCGAACGGATCACCTACGACGAAGCGGTAGAGGAGCTAAAGGCCCTAGGGGTCGATAAAAAGGTCGGGGACGATCTGCTGGACTCCGACCTGAAGGTCCTTGGGAGCGCCCACAAGGGTTTTTACTTCATAACCAAGTGGCCCGTCGGGCTCAAGCCCTTCTACATAGAGCGGATAAAGGAGGAGCCGGAATACACCTACTCGTTCGATCTCCAGCACGGATACCTGGAGATAGCTTCGGGGGGGAGGAGGGTCCACGACAGGGCGGAGCTCGAGAGGAGGCTGAGGGAGTGCGGGCTCGACGTGAAGGGGTTCGAGGAGCACCTCAAGGTGTTCGGATACGGGATGCCCCCTCACTCGGGGTGGGGCCTTGGGCTCGACAGGCTCATGATGGTCCTCACCGGGAGGAAGAACATAAGGGAAGTCACCCTCTACCCCAGGGATAGGTTCAGGCTCGTCCCCTAGAGCAGGCCCTCGGCCAGCTCCCTTATCTTCCCCTCCCAGTCCTTGGCCTTGACGATCCCGCTCGCCACCAAAACGCCTTCGGCCCCCAGCTCAACGGCCTTCTTCACGTCCTCGTAACCGACTATGCCGGCCCCGCAGAGCAACTTCACATCCCCCTTTATCGCGTTCAAGGAGTCCTTTATGACCTCCGGCTTCGCCTTCGAGACGGCTATGCCCGTGCCTATGAGCTCGGGGGGCTCTATGGCGACGTAGTCCGGCCTCAACTCCGAAATCATGGAAACCTCGTCGGGCGTCCTTGCGCAGACCACGCTCACCATCCCCAGCTCCCTCAGCTTCTCGACGACCTGCCCGATGCAATCGATATCGAGCCTCCTCTCGCTGTGGTTCACTATCGAGCCCCTCGCCCCCGCGCTCTTCTCGACCTCTGCCACCATATGGCCCGTCGTGCTCCCGACCTTGGCGCAGTCGGTATGCTGAGAGTACACGGGTATGGAGACGCTCCTAGCCACCAAGGCCAAAAAAGGTAGCGGGGGTGCGACGACGATCTCGGCTTCAAGCTCCTCGGATACGCGCTCGGCGGCCCTGGCCAGCCCTAGAGCACGATCCCCGGAGGCCTCCAGGTAGTTCTTGAAGTTTATCAGGAGCATCCTGCCCTTCAAAACTCTTCCTCCTCCCACTCCTCTTCTTCCTCTTCCTCCTCGAACTCCTCCCACTCTTCCTCCTCCGACATGGCCACCGACCTCCTTTGAACGTAAGGCCTTTTAATTTTAAGCTTTTACCCGCTAGCGTGAAGATACTGAGCTGCGGGGAGGTGAGGGAGGCGGCCGAGGTGGTGCTTAAGGGAGGGCTCGTAGTCTACCCTACCGACACGGTCTACGGCCTGGGTTGCGATCCGAGGAACGAAAGGGCCGTGAGGGCGGTCCTAGAGGCGAAGATGAGGCCCGACAAGCCCCTCCCGATCCTCTGCTCCTCTTTGAGCGTCATGAAGGGGCTGGGGGTCTGGAACCCCTTGGCCGAGAGGCTGGCCTCCAGGTTCCTCCCTGGCCCCCTCACCCTGGTGCTCGAGGCCAGGGACAAGGGCCTGCCGAAGGGGCTGATCAAGGACGGAAAGGTCGGGCTCAGGGTCCCGGCCCACAAGGTCGCCAGGGAGCTCATAGGGCTGGTCGGCGGGGCCCTGGTAGGGACGAGCGCGAACCTATCCGGCACGCCACCCCCTAGGAGCCCTGAGGAGGTCCTATCGAGGCTTGGGCCCAGGTTCGACGTGATGCTCGACTGCGGCCCTACCCCTCTGGGGATTCCTTCGACGGTGGTCGACGTATCCGGAGGGAGGGTAGAGGTAATAAGGGAGGGGTTCGTCAGCAAGGAGGAGATCCTGTCATGGATTTCAACCTGATAGCCTCTTCCCCCAGGAACAGGGAGAGGGAGGCGGCGTTGGAGCTGATCTCGCTTTTGAGGGAGTTCGGGGACGACTCCCCATCCGTGAGGAGGACCGAGGTATCTGGCCTCATGGTCGTCAAGAGCAAGGTCGATCCGTTCTCCTTCATCTCGTTCGTCAAGGAGAAGGTGAGGAACGAGCCTTGGGCGGTGATGAACGTGATGAAGCTCGTTCCGGTCGAAGTCGTGGTAGATACGGACGTCGGAAGCATATCGGAGGCCGTCAAGAGGCTCTCGGGTAAGATCGGGGAGGGGGAGAGCTTCAGGATCACTTTGAGGAAGAGGCACACGTCAATCTCGAGCAGGGACGTTATAGATGCCGCCGCGGGCGTGATAGATAGGAAGGTCGATCTCGAGCACCCGGATCGCGTAGTCCTGATAGAGATAATAGGCGGGCTGACCGGCGTATCGGTCATAAGGCCCGAGGACGAATTCAGCCTGGTCAGGGAGAAGAGGGGCTAAAGCTTCAGGAGGGCGGCGTTTTCGGCGAGCAGGTAGGGGAGCCCGTCCTCCTTCATGGTCGCGTTCAGGAGTTCGCCCCCTATCCCGCGCTTCCTCATGAGCCTGGAAACCCTCCGCTCGTCCGGCTTCAGTATCCCGTCGTCGATGCCGTCCTTCAAGAATTCCTCGAGTCGCTTCGCCTCCCCCTCGTCTAGGATGGCGAGCAGGATCGCCTCCCTCCCCTTCACCCTTGCCTCCTCTAAGGCCTCTTTTATCTGATCGGTGCAGCAGATCCTCATGAGCAGGTCTATGTCGGCCTTCTTTGCGTAAAGCGCCCCCCTCTTCATCGCCTCGAAGCACTGCTGAAGGACTAGCCTTGCATGTAGCTCCCCGGCCAGGCATCCGGGATCGACGAGCTGGATCACGCCCCCGAACCTCTTCCTCAGCCCCTCTAGGATGGAGCCGGGATCCCCTTTCAACCTGAGGCCGTGGACGAGCCCGACTTGGCCGTCCATCTTGAACGCGCTACAGTGCAGCGTCGAGAGCACTTCGATCCTGTCCCCCTCCCTCACGACCGTATCCATCCCGTCCAGGCTCGAAATTTCGGCCCCGTTCACGAACACGAGCAGGGAGCCCTCCTCCACCCCTAACCTGGCAGCGAGCTCGGACACCTTCATCTCCTTGCCGTCGAAGACCATCCGATCCTTCTTGAGGATCGACCTCAAGGGCCCCAAAATCCTGACCTCTATCATTCGGCCCTTACCCCTAAGGCCCCCTTCTTCACCATCCTGGTCAGGTAGCCCGCTATCTCGTTCCTGAGCTCCTTCGAAGTTATCTTCGCGACCTTCTTGAGGAGCTCCTTGTTGGTCTCGAAATCCTCCGTGAACAGGCTCGGATACCTCTCCAAGAGTATGAGCGAGTACCTCCTGATCCTGTCCATCCATTTAGCCTTCGATCATGGGTATAAATATGCTTACTTGAAACGGCCTTCCCAGCCTTCTACGCCCAAATGGCCTTAAGAGAAGAACTTAAATATCTTCGTTGCCGATGCTCGACTATGAATGATCCGGAAATAGGGCTTGCGACCATGTACAGGCTCATAAAGAAGGCCGGGGCCGACAGGGTCAGCGATAGCGCGGCCGACGAGCTTCGAAAGGTCTTGGAGGATATAGGGGAGGTAATATCGAAGAGGGCGATAGAGTTCGCCAGGCATGCCGGCAGGAAGACCGTGAGGGCCGAGGATATAAGGCTGGCCTCCAAGCCCATACTGGAAAAGCTTTAATCCTGCCCCACGATCAGGGTTTAGCTCCGGTGGTGTAGTCCGGTCAAGCATAGAGGCCTCTCGAGCCTCAGACCCGGGTTCAAATCCCGGCCGGAGCATAACCACTCTCTTTAAGACCTTATCACTTTATAAGTGACTTGCCCTCTATGGTAGGTATGAACAGATGCCTGCTCGTGATCCTAACCCTATCTTTGTTGACCGTCCCGATTTTGGCCGCTCCCGCCAGCGGGCAGGCCAAGGAAATCGAGATACTCTCCCCAACCAACGGAGAGCATTTGGAGGTGGGGCCGATAAACATAGTCGTGAGGATCAGCAGGGACCTGCTCATGAGGTCTGCACTCGTAAACGT
>JAGGXQ010000032.1 GCA_021162925.1 Nitrososphaerota archaeon | reverse complement strand
GCTGCTTGGTAAGCATCTGTATCTGACCCCTGGCCCTTGCATGTATCTTATCTGCGACCATGTGGTGTAGCTTCTGGTAGTAGACGATCCCTATGAATATGTCGGCCGGGTATCTGAGGCCGGTCCTTCCGTCGTACATGACCTCCCTGCCCGTCCTCTTGAACCCCAGGCGCTCCAGGGCCTCGGACAGCTGCTCACACTTCTCCCCTAGGAACGGCGTGCCATCGACGAACCTCCCCTCCAGGGCGGCTACCTTCCCGGCTATCGACTCTATGAACTGCCCTACGGTCATCCTGGAGGGGAAGGCGTGCGGGTTTATGATCAGGTCTGGGACTATCCCGTCTTCGGTGTACGGCATGTCGACCTGATCCACCAGCAGGCCTATCACGCCCTTCTGGCCGTGCCTAGATGCGAACTTGTCCCCTATTTCAGGTATCCTCAAATCCCTAACCCTGACCTTGTAGAGCTTCTCGTTCTCCAGGGTCTTGGTGAGGAACACGGACTCCACCACGCCCTTCTCCGAAGGCCTCATCGCAACCGAGGTATCCCTCCTGTAGGGGCCCTTGATCTCGAACTCCCTGTACTCCTCCATGAACCTAGGGGGGCTTGTCCTCCCTATGAGCACGTCGCCACCGCCTACCACGGCCTCGTGCGCTATGACCCCGTCGGATTCCAGCAGCCTGTAGTACTTCTCTCCCCTGTACCCCCTTATGTTGGATTCCGGAGACGGTATCTCGAACTGATCCCTCATCCCGCCCAGGTGCTGCTTCGCTTCGGCCTCGTAGAGCCTGTAGAATATCGACCTGGCCAGGCCCCTATCGACCGAAGATTTGTTTATTATAACGGCGTCCTCCACGTTGTATCCGGAGAAGGATATGACCGCGACTATGAAGTTCTGGCCGATCGGCCTCTCATCTAGGTTGAGCAGGGAGGACATCCTGGTCCTGACCAGGGGCTTCTGGGGGTAGATCAGCAAGTGCTGCCTTACGTAGGTGTTGAACGGGTAGTTCGGTATCGAGAAGCCCAGGGCCTGCTTCGCCATCGCCGCCTCGTAGGTGTTCCTGGGGCTCTGGTTGTGCTCCGGGTAGGGGATGACCGATGCCGAGACCCCTAGGATCGCAGGGGGATAGAGCTCCATGTGGGTGTGCTCCTTCGTCAGGTGCTCCTCATCTAGGGCGACGTAAAGGTTCTCCTCCTCGTTGGCGTCTATGAGCTCTATGATACCGGAGTTCACGAGATCGTAGAAGGTGAGCTCCCCCTTCTTCACCTTCTCGACGTGCTCCTCGGTGAGCTTCGGCTTCCCATCCTCGACCACTATCAAGGGCCTGAGCACCCTCCCCGCGTAGGTGAAAACGTACAGCCTCCTGTAGGCGTTCGGGTTCTTCGGCTCGTAGAGGTAGATGGAGACGTGAGGGTGTATCAGGTTAGCCCTCCTCTCCTTCCTCAGGGAGTCCGCCAGGGCCTTACCATCCCTCACGAACCCTAGGAACTTCCCGTTCACGAAGACCTTGCAGCCATCCCTCTTCAGCTCCTCCTCGGCCTCCTCGAACGGCCTGACGCCGAGCTCGTAAAGCCTGTCGATTATGGGCTCGGGGGGTACGCTGACCGATATGATCGCGCTCATGGCCAGGTTCTTCACGAGCCCGCAGTTGGAGCCCTCGGGCGTTTCGACGGGGCATACCCTACCGAAGTGGGTCGGGTGAAGGTCCCTGGCCTCGAAGTTCGCCTGGCTCCTGCTCAAGGGGGACTGAATCCTCCTCAGATGGCTCAGGGTGGAGAGGTAGTTGGTCCTGTCGAGCAGCTGGGTAACCCCTACCTTGCCCCTCCCCCAGTTCCCGGTTGCCAGGGCGTTCTTCAGCTTGTCCGATATTATCCCAGGCCTTATGACCGATCCAATCGCACTCGGGGACCTCTTCATGCCCATCCTCTCAAGCTGGTACTTCATGTCCCTGACCAGGTTCCTGAATGCCGTCCTGAACAGGTCGGCCAGGAGCTGGCCCGCGAGCCTTATCACCTTGTTGCCGTAGTGATCCCTGTCATCCGGATCTATCCAGCCTAGCTTCAGCTCCAAGAGCTTGCAGACCGCCTCCCCCAAGAACATCGCCTTATCCCTCCTGTTCTCCGGTTCCCTTCCGAGGTGGGGTAAGAGGCCCCAGTCCAGGAGGTTCTCGGCCCTCCTTATCCTGAACTCCTCTAGCATCCCGTGGGCTACCCTATTCCCTATGTAGACTATCGCATCCCTTGTGCTCAAAACCTTCGAAGCCTTCTCGAACGCTATCTCGAGTTCGTCCTGGACCTCGGGCTTTGCCGAGACCGACTCGGCTATCTCCTTATCCGACTCCAGGCCCAAGGCCCTAGCCACCACCACGAAGGGCAGCTCGACCGGGGCGCCGGGTATCTTCACCAATATGTTGCCGTCGTGCTTCAGCACTATCTCGGTCTTTGCCCTGTAGCCGATTATCGACGAGTATATCTGGGCCCTGTACACGTAGTTCTGGCCCACCTTCTCCTTCTCGACGATTATCTTGTTCGGCGACAGATCCT
>JAGGXQ010000117.1 GCA_021162925.1 Nitrososphaerota archaeon | reverse complement strand
TCGTGAGGGCCTTGGTCAGGGCGATAGTCGAGGTCCTTAAGCTCAAGCCGGCCATGGTCAACAAGACCGGCACGGCCGATATGAACACGATAGGGAACGCCCTCGGGATACCGGTGGTGAGCTACGGCCCCGGCGATCCGAGACTCTCTCATACGAGGGAGGAGGTGCTCAGGCTCGAAGACTACCTGAAGAGCATAGAGATATACAGGAAGACCGCCCTCAACCTGCTGAAGCTGATTCGATAGATAGATTTATTAACTCTAGGTTTTAGACCCCCCGCAATGGGCAAGGACTTCGACTTCCAAATTCCCGTGAGCATTAGCATTCTATTGTTGTCCTTGCTCCTCTGAAAAGCCCAAAACTCTCTGCGGGGTGTTTTGGCATGGTCTATATGTCTGGTGCAAAGGCTCTCGTGGAGTCTCTCAAAAGGGAGAAGGTAGACGTGATATTCGGCATACCAGGGGGCGCGACCCTGACGATCTACGACGTCCTATACGACTACGACATAAGGCACGTACTCGCCAGGCACGAGCAATGTGCAGCCCACATGGCCGATGGGTACGCCAGGGCTTTGAGGGAGGAGCGAAGGGCGGGCGTATGCTCCGGCACGTCCGGCCCCGGCTCGACGAACCTGATAACCGGGATAGCGACGGCGATGATGGACTCCTCGCCCGTGGTGGCGATCACGGGCCAGGTGCCGACGAGCATGATAGGGAGGGATGCCTTTCAGGAGACCGATATGATAGGGGTCAGCATGCCGATCACGAAGTACAACTTCCAGCCCAGGAGGCCGGAGGAGATACCGGAGACCGTGAAGAAGGCCTTCTATATTGCTACTACTGGTAGGCCGGGGCCTGTCGTCATCGACGTCCCAAAAGACGTCCAGATCGGGGAGGCCGAGATGGAGTTCCCCGACATGGCCGAGATAAGGGGATACTTGCCTGAAGTGAAGCCGGACCCGCTGAAGATAAAGCGGGCCAAGGAGCTCCTGCTCAACGCGGAGAGGCCGATCATCCTGGCGGGAGGAGGCGTCCTGATATCCGGAGCTACCAGGGAGCTGGTCGCCCTGGCTGAGCTGCTTCAAACGCCCGTAGCAACGACCCTTATGGGGAAGGGGGCGATACCCGAAAACCACCCGCTCTCCCTGGGCCCGATAGGGATGCACGGCAGGCCCGCTGCCAACAAGCTCGTTGTGGAGGCCGATCTGATACTTGCGGTCGGGATGAGGTTCTCGGATAGGACCGTCGGCAGGTTCGAGGACTTCGGGGCCGATGCCAAGCTGATACACGTCGACATAGACCAGTCGGAGCTCGAAAAGAACGTTGAAGTCGATCTGACGGTAGTCGGGGATGCGAAGGCCGTTCTTTCCATGCTGCTCGAAGAGGTTATGAAGAGCTACGTGAAGGGAGAGGAGACCCTTTGGGCGAAGAGGGTGAGGGAGGTCAAGGAGGAGTTCAGGGAGATGAAGCTCGTCGACGGGAAGGGCGCAAAGCCCGCCTTGGTCCTGAAGAAGGCAAGGGAGTTGCTCCCTCCCGATGCCCTGGTAACTACAGAAGTGGGGCAGTGCCAGATGTGGGCCTCCCTTCACTTCGACGTCCTCAAGCCCAACACCTTCCTGACCTCCGGAGGCCTGGGGACGATGGGGTTCGGTTTTCCCGCAGCGATAGGTGCGAAGGTGGCGAAGCCCGACGTCCCGGTCATGGACATAGCCGGGGATGGTAGCTTCGGCATGACCGAGAACTCCCTTGCGACGTCGGTGACCGAGAACATACCGGTTATAGTGCTGATACTCGACAACCGATCCCTCGGCATGATAGTCCAGTGGCAGCGGATGTTCTACGGGAGGAGGTACATGGCGAGCGATCTGAAGGGGATACCGGACTTCGTGAAGCTGGCTCAGGCCTACGGGGCCCAGGGGATAAGGGCCGAGTCGGTCGAGGATGCCGAAGCCGCCTTGAGGTATGCCCTGAAGAGCGACGTCACGACGGTGATAGACCTGATCGTATCCCCGGAGGAGGACGTCTTGCCGTTCGTGGCCCCGGGTTCGAGCCTGAGGGAGATGATCCTGTAGGTGGGAGGATGGAGCGGACTTGGATAATTTCGACGCTCGTCGAAAACAAGCCCGGCGTCCTTCAGAGGGTCGCGAGCATGTTCAGGAGCAGGTGGATCAACATAGAAAGCCTGACGGTCGGGCCGATCCAGTCGCCGGACCTCTCCAGGATGACCGTAGTCATAAAGGGGGACGAGAAGAAGGTCAGGAGGGTCGCCAAGCACCTGAGGAAGCTCATAGACGTGATAGAGGTGAAGGTCCTAGAGGAGCAGCAGACCGTCTTCAACGAGCTCGCCCTCCTCAAGGTCAGCTACAGGGAGCCGGAGGTCAGGAGCGACATCCTCAACCTGGTGAACATATTCGGCTACAGGATAGTCCACGCGGACTTCGACTCCATGATAGTGGAGCTGGTCGACACCCCCGATAAGATAGAGAGCTTCATGAAGCTCCTAGAGCCCTACGGGATCATCGAGTTCGCCAGGACCGGCGTCACCGCGCTCCCGAAGGTGAGGGATGGTTATGAGGTATATTAGGATATTCGACACGACCCTGAGGGACGGGGAGCAGATGGCCGGGGTCGCTTTGACCCCGGAGGACAAGCTCGAGATAGCCAAGCAGCTAGACGAGCTGGGCGTAGATACCATAGAGGCTGGTTTCGCGATAGTCTCTGAGGGCGAGAGGGAGGCGATAAGGTCGATAGTGAAGGAGGGCCTCAAGGCCGAGATATGCTCCCTGGCGAGGGCGAACAAGAAGGACATAGACGCCGCCATCTCTTGCGACGTTGGCTGCATTCACACGTTCATAGCGACCTCCGACATACACCTGAAGTACAAGCTCAGGATGAGCAGGGAGGAGGCGCTCAGGAGGGCGGTCGAGGCCGTCGAGTACGCGAAGGCGCACGGCGTTACGGTCGAGTTCTCGGCCGAGGATGCGACGAGGAGCGACTTCTCCTACCTGAAGGAGGTCTTCTTGGCCGTCGAGGATGCCGGAGCGGATAGGATCGACGTCCCCGATACGGTCGGTATAGCGACCCCCGAAAGGATGAAGCTGCTGATATCCGACGTGACCTCTTACCTCAAGGTTCCGGTTAGCGTCCACTGTCACAACGACTTCGGCCTCGCGACGGCGAACAGCCTGGCTGGGATCGAGGCTGGGGCAAGCCAGGCCCACGTGACCGTGAACGGGATAGGCGAGAGGGCGGGAAACGCCTCCCTGGAGGAGGTCGTTATGGCCCTTCAGAACCTCTACGGCTTCAAGACCGGGATAAGGACCGAGAAGATATACGAGGTTTCTAGGCTCGTCCGGAGGCTTACGGGGGTCCCGATCCAGCCGAACAAGGCGATAGTCGGGGACAACGCCTTCTCTCATGAAGCGGGGATACACGTCCACGGCATCCTTTCCAACCCGTTCACCTACGAGCCCATAAGCCCGGAATCCGTAGGCAGGAAGAGGGTGATAGAGGTCGGGAAGCACGCGGGGAAGCACGGGCTAAGGGCCAAGCTGGAGGAGTACGGGATTCACCCGACCGAAGAGGAGATGAAGGTGATATTCGAGAGGTTCAAGAGGCTCAGCGACAGGGGGAAGAGGCTCACGGATACCGACCTCCTGGCGGTCGCGAGGGACGTGGTAGGCGGGCTGAAGGCCGAGAAGTTCGTCAGCCTGGAGGAGCTCGCGGTCATGACCGGGTCCAACGTCGTCCCCACCGCGTCGGTAAAGATGTCGATAGGTGGGAAGGTGATGGTCGCTTCAGAAACGGGCGTAGGGCCGGTCGATGCGGCCGTAAAGGCGATAAGGTCCCTGACCAGCAACCTGATCAAGGCCGAGCTGAGGGAGTTCAGGCTCGAGGCGATAACGGGGGGATCGGATGCCCTAGGTGAGGCCTTGGTGAGGCTCGAGGACGAGGAAGGGAACATATCTTCCGCCAGGGCCGTCTCCGGCGACATAGTCATGGCGAGCGTAGAAGCGCTGGTGAACGGGATAAACAAGCTGATCTTGAAGAGGGAGCTGAAGAAGGGGTAAGAGGTTGGGGTACAGGCTCACCGTGATACCTGGGGATGGCATAGGGAGGGAGATATCCCCGCTCCTGATAGACTTCCTGGAGGAGCTGTCGGACCTCTTGGGCCTCGGGCTCGAGATCGAGGTCCACCACGCCGGCGATCGCTGCCTGGAGGAGCTCGGGGTCGCCCTGCCTGAGGAGACCGTAAAGGCGGTCGCGAGCTCCGATGCGACCCTGAAGGGCCCCGTCGGGGAGACCGCCATGGATGTCGTCGTGAGGCTGAGGCAGATGTTCGACCTCTACGCGAACGTAAGACCTGCGAAGAGCTACCCGGGTGTAAAGTGCCTCAGAGACGATATAGACCTGGTGATAGTGAGGGAGAACACCGAGGGCCTCTACAAGGGGCTGGAATTCGAGGGCGGTGATTGTGCCGTCGGGTTGAGGGTTATGACCAAGAGGGCATGTGAGAGGATAGCGGAGTACGCCTTCGGGCTCGCCGAGCTGAGGAAGGGAAAGGTGGTGGCGGTCCACAAGGCGAACGTGCTCAGGAAGACCTGCGGCCTCTTCTCTAGGGTGTGTAGGGAGGTGGCTTCGAGGCATCCCGGGGTGGAATTCGGGGAGATGTACGTAGATGCCGCCGCGATGAACCTGATAAGGCAGCCCCAGAGCTTCGACGTCTTGCTCACGACGAACATGTTCGGCGACATACTCTCCGATGAAGCTTCGCAGCTCGTAGGTGGCCTGGGGATGGCCCCATCCGCAAACCTAGGGGAGGGGCGGGCCATGTTCGAGCCGGTCCACGGCTCCGCCCCGGACATAGCCGGCATGGGGATAGCGAACCCGTTCTCGACGGTCCTTTCGGCCAAGCTCATGTTCGAGTGGCTCTACGAGCGGAAGGGGGACGAGGCATGCAGGACGGCTTCGGAGCTGATAGAGTCTTCGGTCGTCGACGCCCTGACCGAAGGGTTCAAGACCCCAGATCTAGGCGGGGATAAGAAGACGGCGGATGTGATGTCCTATCTGAAGGACAGGGTAAGGCACAAAGTATAATTACCACCGGATTCTGGAGCAGATGGATGTCTGTCAAGTTGCCGGTCTGCAGCACCTGTAACAGGCCCATCCTCCCAAAGGACGAGGCCGTAAAGTTCGTGTGCCCGAACTGCGGGGAGGTCGTGATATGGAGGTGCAGCAAGTGCAGGAAGTTCGTCAGGGAGTACAGGTGCGTGAACTGCGGATTCGTCGGTCCCTGAGGTGTCCCCATGGCCGACGTGCTCATGAGGTTTAGGATACTTCCGAAGGAAGCCGACGTCGATCTAAAAGAGATAGTGGAAGAAGTGAAGGGCAACTTGAAGGATGCCACCGTGGTCTCCAGCAGGGAGGAGCCCATAGCCTTCGGCATAAAGGCCCTCATACTCGACGTCAGGGCGAAGGACGAGGAGGGCGTGCCCGACAGGGTGGAGAATGCGATAAAGAGGTCAACTCTGGTCAGCCAAGCCGATATTATAGCCGTGAGCCGATGCTAGCGGGTGGTGGCCATGCCTAGGGAGAGGTCGCTCATGCTAAGGGTGAAGGAGGCCCTGCTAAGGGATGTTGGGAAGGGGAGGGCGAGGATTTCGATAAGGGACATGAAGAAGCTCGACCTCAACACGGGCGACGTGATAAAGATAATCGGCGCGAAGGAGACCTCCGCCCTGGCGTGGCCCATAGAGGATACGATCGAGGGGGGCATCATAATGATGGACGGGCAGATAAGGAAGAACGCGGGCGTCTCCCTCAACGAGTACGTCACCGTAAAGAAGGATGCCGGAAGGGTGGCGAAGTACGTCGCCCTGGTCCCGCTCATGGGCAAGTACGGGCTCGAGGCCGAGTTCTCCAGGTTCATAAAGAACAGGCTCATCGGCATGCCCCTGACCGAAGGCAACGACGTCACGGTCATGATCCTCGGAAACCCGATCCCCTTCAACGTTTACAAGGTCATCCCGAAGTCCACCGCAAAGGTCGGGGAGGAGACCAAGCTCGAAATAATCCAGGAGGCGAAGGTCAAGAAGAAGCCATCCGGGGTGACCTACGAGGATATAGGAGGCCTTAAGGAGCAGCTGGAGAAGCTGAGGGAGATGGTCGAGCTTCCCTTGAAGCACCCCGAGGTCTTCAACAGGCTCGGCATAAAGCCCCCCAGCGGCGTTTTGCTCTACGGCCCCCCAGGTTGCGGCAAGACCTTGATAGCCAAGGCGCTTGCGAACGAGTGCAGCGCGAACTTCTATACGATAAACGGGCCAGAGATAATGAACAAGTACTACGGTGAGAGCGAGGCGAAGCTCAGGGAGATATTCAAGGAAGCGAAGAAGCACGCACCCAGCATCATATTCATAGACGAGATAGATGCGATAGCCCCGAAGAGAGAGGAGGTCTTCGGCGACGTCGAGAAGCGGATAGTCGCCCAGCTCCTCGCGCTCATGGACGGGCTGACCGACAGGGACGGCGTGATCGTGATAGGGGCGACGAACAGGATAGACAGCATCGATCCAGCCCTGAGGAGGCCTGGGAGGTTCGATAGGGAGGTCGAGATAGGGGTCCCGAACGAGAAGGGGAGGCTCGAGATACTCCAGATACACACCAGGGGCATGCCTCTGGCGAAGAACGTGAGCCTAAGGAAGCTCGCCAAGATCCTTTACGGATACACCGGCGCGGACATAAAGGCGCTCTGCATAGAGGCGGCGATAAAGGCCCTGAAGAGGTATATGCCGAACGTCGGGCTCGACGAAAAGGTCCCTCAGGACGTGCTCGAAAGGATGGAGGTGAGGATGAAGGACTTCCTAGAAGCGAAGAAGGAGATAAGGCCGTCGGCCCTGAGGGAGTTCTACGTGGAAAGGCCCGACGTGGGGTGGAAGGACGTCGGGGGCCTGGAGGATGTGAAGAAGGCGCTAGAGGAGAACGTGGTATGGGCGATAAAGAGCCCGGAGGACTTCGAGAGGATGGGGATAAAGCCCCCCAGCGGCGTTTTGCTCTACGGCCCCCCAGGTTGCGGCAAGACCTTGATAGCCAAAGCACTTGCGAACGAGTGCGATGCGAACCTGATAAGCATAAGGGGCCCCGAAATCCTGTCCAAATGGGTTGGAGAGAGCGAGAGGGCCGTAAGGGAGGCGTTCAGGAAGGCGAAGCAGTCGGCCCCCTGCATCGTCTTCTTCGACGAATTAGACTCGGTGGCCAGGGTCAGGGGTGGGCTCGAGGACTTCGTCGGGGAGCGGGTGGTCAGCCAGCTACTCACCGAGCTCGACGGCATATACTCGTCCGGCGTCTTCTTCGTCGCCGCCACCAACAGGCCCGACGTGATAGATCCATCGCTCATAAGGCCCGGAAGGCTGGACCTTTTGCTCTACGTCGGCCCCCCAGATGAAAGGGCCAGGAGGGAGATATTCGAGCGCAACCTGAAGAGGATGCCAATAGATGAAGACGTCGAAGTCGAGAGGCTTGCCTCGGCCACCAAGGGGTATTCGGGCGCCGATATAGACGCCGTGTGCAGGGAGGCCGGCCTATCCGCCCTGAGGAGGGGGGCGAAGAAGGTCTCGATGGGCGACTTCGAAAGGGCCTTGAGCTCGGTAAGGCCCTCGCTCTCACCGGAGCTGCTCAAGTGGTACGAGTCCATACACGAGGTCCTGAAGAGGAAGCTCATATCCGCTGGCAAGGAGGGGATGTACGCGTGAAGCCCCTGAAGATGGAGATATACGAGAAGCTCAAGGAGACCATGAGGGAATCCGAGAAGCGTGGCATATACGACGACGAACTGCTCGCCTATCTGAGGAGGAAGGGTTACGATCTAGGGGTGTCGGAGTTCAACAAGGTGCTTCTGAGCATGGAGATAGAGGGCCTGATAACGGTCAGGTGGGCAGGGAAGGGGAAGCGCCTCATAATGCCCTACGAAGCCGGGTAGGCTATCATCGTAAGGGTCGACTTGACGCCGTCTATCCTCCTTATCACCTCGTTCACGACCCTCTTTAGATCGGCCTCCCCCTCCGCCTCCAGCTTCACTATTATGTCGTAGCTACCGTAGACTTCGTATGCCTCCCTCACCTCATCGATCTTGGACAGGAACTCCATGACGTCTTTGTCCTTCCCCGCGTCACAGGTTATCAGGACGAATGCGAGCATGCCGAAGCTTGGGTCCGGCGGTTAAAAACGCTTCCCATCAAGCTTATATCAGAAGCCTACAAAATAGACTCGATGGACATCCCCCCATCCCTCTGCCTTGCCTGCAGGGGTAGCAAGAGGCTCTGCGG
>JAGGXQ010000021.1 GCA_021162925.1 Nitrososphaerota archaeon | reverse complement strand
GCCCCTGTCGGTCAGGACGAGCATCCCCTCCTCGGTCCTCTTGACCCCCTTCACCTCCTCCCTCACCCTTATCTTGGCCCCAGCCTCCGCCGCCTTGACCGCGAGCCCTTGGAGCACGCTGGTCTTGTCTATCGCATATCCAACGTCCTTTATCTCTATGAAGTTGAGGTTCGGCGCGTATACCAAGGCCCTATCGACCTTGTAAAGGACGAATGGGGGCTCCGGCTTCAGGCCTACGGTTTCGAACGTGTACCTGCTCGTCGCCTCGCCGCAGGGCTTGAGCGCGGCTATGAGGCTCTGCCTCTCGAGCAGTAGGGTGCTGGCCCCGGTCTTTGCGGCGGAGATCGATGCGGTGAGCCCGGCTGGCCCTCCCCCAACTACTACCACGTCGTACTCCTCCAATTCGCCCAACCTGGGCTGGAATCCTTATTAGCCTTTTTGCTAACCTAGCCCGGATGGTGCTAAGGCTCAAGAAGGGCCTGAGGGCCTTCGGGGTTGCGGAGAGCTTCCTCAAGGAGATGCCCAGGTCGAATTTGGCCGGGGTGGTCATGAGGGCCGACCTAATAATAGACGGTTTTTCGTTCGGGTACGCTACGGTGGGAGGGGACGACGCGACCGAGAGGATAGCCGAGATGTACGAAAAACTCAACAGGAACGACGTGAACCTGATCATGTTGGACGGGGTCGTGATAAGCGAGTTCAACATAATCGACGTCGACGCCCTGTACAGGAGGACCAGGAGGCCCGTGATCGCCCTAACCTTCGAGGAATCCGAAGGCCTGGAGGAGCACATAAAGCGCAAGTTCCCCTCCTCTTGGTTGAGGAAGCTCGAATCCTACTACAGGCTCGGGGGGAGGGAGCGGGTGAGGCTGAAGACGGGCTTCGAGGTATTCGTAAGGGTCGCCGGCATAGACCTGAAGCTGGCGAAAAAATGCTTGGACATGTTCACGGTCCAAGGGGGCATCCCGGAGCCGATCAAGGTTGCGAAGCTACTAGCCAGGGCGAAGCTGAGGCACGAGCTCGAATCAAACTTTTAAACCGTGTGACCTATGGTCCGTAGAATTGGGTAGGAGCGAATCGGTCCGCCTTTACAGGCTCAGGAAGATCGTTTCGGACCTGGGGAAGGTGAAGGGGAGGGGGACCGAGCTGATATCCCTCTACATACCCCCCAAGAGGCCACCCCATCAGGTCGTATCCGTCCTTAGGGAGGAGTATGGGACCGCATCCAACATAAAGTCCGATCAGACCAGGACCCACGTCCAAGACGCCCTGGTGAAGATAATGCAGAGGCTCAAGCTCTACAAAAAGACGCCCGAAAACGGGCTCGTGATATTCTGCGGAACCCTTCAGACCGACGGGCCCGGTAGCGAGTCGATCTTCCTCTACGAGATCGAGCCCCCGAAGCCGATCACCACCTTCCTCTACCGATGCGACGACCACTTCCACGTCGACATCCTGAAGGAGATGCTGAAGGAGGAGGAGCTCTACGGGATCATATCGATGGACAACGACGAAGCGGCCCTGGCCCTGATATCCGGCAACAGGGTCGAGGTCCTGGAGACCGTAACTTCTGGCGTCCCTGGGAAGCACAGGGCCGGAGGCCAATCGGCCAGGAGGTTCGAGAGGCTCAGGGCGAGCGAGCTCAACGAGTACTACAAGAGGGTCGCTTCTCACGCGGCCAAGGCCTTCCTCGAGGATAGGGAGGTCAAGGGGCTCATAGTCAGCGGCCCTGGCTATACGAAGGAGGAGTTCGCCAAGGGGGACTACCTTAACTACATGCTGAAGCGGAGGTTGCTCGGCCTCGTCGACACGAACTACGCGGGCGAGGACGGCGTCTACGAGACCGTGAAGAAGGCCAGTAGTCTGCTCGAAAACGTCAGGCTTACGAGGGAGAGGAAGCTGGTCCAATCCTTCCTCAGGGAGCTCAACCGAGGCGGCCTTGCGACCTACGGGCTTAGGGAAGTCATCGATGCCATCAAGGGAGGGATGGCCGAGACGGTCCTCGTTTCCGAAGGGATCGACAAGGTCTACATAAGGGTCGAGGCGAAGGACAGGGTGGTCGAGCGGATAGTCGACAGGGCCGATTACGTCAGGGTCAAGCAGGAGCTGATAAGCGAGGTATGCGGGGGAGGCCCTCGCAACTACAGGCTCGTGGAGCAGGACCTCGTCGAATACCTCGACGATCTGGCCTCGAGCTCGGGGGCCAAGGTCGAGCTGATATCCTCCAAGAGCGAGGAGGGGAGGATGCTTCAGAGCTTCGGCGGGATAGCGGCCCTCTTGAAGTACAAGATCTAGGGTGGTTGGATGAAGTTCGCCCCCAGGATAAGGGAATCGAGGTGGGATCACGCCCTAGAGCCCGAAATCCTGAAGAAGTGGGAGGAGGAGAGGCTGTACGAGTTCGACCCCAAAGGGGAAGTCTTCGTCATAGACACCCCTCCCCCTTACCCTTCGGGCAGGCCTTGGCATGTAGGTGCTGCTTCTCACTACTCACAGATAGACATGATAGCGAGGGCCGCCAGGATGATGGGGTACAGCGTGTACTTCCCGATAGGCATAGACAGGAACGGCCTCCCGGTCGAGATATACACGGAGAAGCGTATGGGCGTCAGCATAAGGAAGGTGCCTAGGGAGGAGTTCCTGAAGCTATGTAGCAAGGCCCTGGACGAGCTCGAAGGCGAGATGCTCGACATCATGAAGAGGCTCGGGCTCAGCGGGGACTTCGAGCACGTCTACAGGACCGATTCCCCGGAGTACAGGGCCCTGACCCAAGCCACCTTCATAGAGCTCTGGAAGCGTGGCCTGATCTACGAGGCCAACAGGCCGAACAACTACTGCCCCGTCTGCGGGACGACGATAGCCGATGCCGAGGTCGTTTACGAGGAGTTGCCCACCGATCTGGTCTACATGAGGTTCAAGG
>JAGGXQ010000085.1 GCA_021162925.1 Nitrososphaerota archaeon | reverse complement strand
GAGGAGCCCCTTCTCCTCGAGCTCTAGGCGTATCTTCTCCGGATCGGTGATGGGCCTCCTGAGGCACCTAGAGCACAACGTACCCCTAGAGAGCCTCCCGTCGGTTATGTCCCCTCGGCAGTTCGGGCAGAGCCCCTTGAGCAGGAGCTTCATGTCAGATCACTTTCATGCGTGCTTTAAAAACTTCAAGGTCCCGCGGGCAGGATTTGAACCTGCGACACTCCGGTTTGTGCGCCCGGTAGGCTGATAAGGTCAGCCTAGGCCGACCCTACAGCCGGAAGCTCTACCAGGCTGAGCTACCGCGGGCATTCGATAAGATCGGGAGAGGGTTAAAAATTTTTACCTCAGCTCCCTCTTCCCCTCAACCTCCTCGAGGACGTGCTCGTTGAACAGCTTTATCGCCTCCCTCGGGTTCCCCCTCGACCTCCTCACCAGGTCGGAGACGAACGGCTCGGATACCCTGAACTTCGAGTACCTGCCTATGAGCTCCTTCACCTCCCTCACACCGAAGGGCTCTAGCCTGAACACGTACCTCCTCCCTATCTTCGAGACGAAGTCCCCGTGCCTCTCCACCATCAGCGAGTAGGAATCCGGGGTGCAGGATAGGATGAGGGAGACGGGGGCGTCCGGGTTCGCCTCCAAGAAGTAGTTCAGACGGTTTATGAAGCGATCCATCGCCTCACTATCTAGGGCTTCGAGCTTCAGCCCGTCCACGATCCAGTATATCCTCCTGAAGCCCCGATCCACAAGCTCCCTCCACACCTCGCCGAAGGACCTCAAAGCGCCGAAGAAGGTCCTCTGGCCCTTGAAGGGAGGGGGCCTGCCCTCGCGCACCATGGCCTCGTTCAACCCCATGAGCATCTCGTTGTAAACGTCGACGAATTCCTTGGAGAAGTGGGTGAACGCGGGGACCGATCTCAGCCTCCTGTCATTCCTGATGAAGTGGTGCAGGGCCTTTAGTACGTGGGTCTTCCCGGCCCCGAACTCCCCGATGAGCAGGGCTAGGGTAGGCCCCCTCGCCATGCTCGACTCTTTAACGAACCTGATGAGCCCGGCCTTCACCCCTTCCTGACCTATCACGTCGTCGAACGAAAGGGAGGCCGGGGACTCGTACGGGATCAGCAGGTTCGAGGCGGCTCCGGAGACCCTCTCCACCCTCTCCTCTAGGGCCATGATGTCGAGCCTGAGGCCCTTGAGCCCTTCGAGCACCAAGGCCAACCCATCGACGGCCGATCTCAGCTTGGAGGCGAGCGCATCCGGCCTCATCCCGCCCAGTCCCTTGACGGAATCTTCGAACACCATCTCCTCGGACTTGAGCTCCAGGTAGCGCTCCTCTAAGGACTTTAGCTCCTTTTCGTAGGCATCTAGGCCCTCCCTCCCCTCGATCGCCCAGGCAAGCTCGTTCAAGGCCTCGAAGCAATCCTTCAAGCCGTCGCGGGCTTCGGCCTTCAGGGCCGAAAACCTCTCCTCCAGGGACTTCAGCTCCCTTTCGTAGGCCTCAAGGTCCTCCAGGATCGATAAGAGGCTAGACCTCAGATCTTCCTCGATGGGCATGGGGAAGAAGCCGATCTCCTTGAGCCCCTCCCTCGTAGCCTCGTCCATCGGCCCTTTGAAGAACACGAGGCCCAGCCTGGCCTTGTACTTCTCCATGAGGGATTTCAGCTCCTCGGGCTCGGGCTTCTGGTGGTGAAAGACCGCCAAGAACCTGAGCGAGTTCATCCTGAAGAGCACGGCGTAGTCCTCATCGCTCACGGACAGGATCTCACCGCCCAGCCTCCTGATCTCGGAGGTCAGGACGCCCTTGAAGTTTACGAACGTCCCCCTCTTCAGGGTGAGTTCAAGGCCCTTCAAGAAGGATAGGCTCACCCTGTGCGCTTCTTCCACCTCCTCCTTCAGCCTCCTTACGGCGTCGGGCCTAAGCTCGTACTTGGCCGGCCTCCCACCCAGCTTCTTGACCAGGCCCTTCCTGACCAGGGATGTGAGGACTTCGTAGGCCTTCGGCCTAGGCATCCCGGTCTCCTTGGAGATCCTAGAGGGCGTGCTGGCACCTCTGGCCAAGCATACCAAGGCCTCCAGCTCGTAGCCCGTGAGCATGAAGCCCAGGTAATCCTGGACCCTGCCCAGGCCCACCCTGTCGACCATCAAATTGTATAAGAAAGCTTAAATATAAAAAGGTTGTTGTCCCTTTAGATACAAAATGATGCTGGCGGACCCGCGAATGGAAAGGGAGCTGAAGTCGAGGTGCATCAAGGGGCTCCTCGAGTTCCTCATACTGAACCACGCGAGGGGGAGCGGGACCTCCGGCTACGATCTGATCAAGTTCATAAACGAAAACTTCAGCATCCTCGTGAATCCGGGGACGGTTTACTACAACCTTGACATGCTCGTAAGGAAGGAGTACCTCGAGCCGGTAAGGATCGAGGGGAAGAAGAAGATCTACAGGCTTACCAACCTGGGCAGGGATGCCCTTTTCTTCTACGATTACATGCTCGACAACGTCATAAACGCCGCGAAGAACGTCGGCATGCTGAAGGAGTGAGTTCAGAGCACGAATATAAGGATCCACGCGGCGGCCGCCGTCGATGCCCAGATGAACGGGTTCCACCTGAAGACCTTCGCTCCATCCAGCGGGTCGAACGGGATAAGGTTGAATCCGGCCAGCCACAGGTTGAGCTTCATCGAGTAAT
>JAGGXQ010000004.1 GCA_021162925.1 Nitrososphaerota archaeon | reverse complement strand
TCCTTCCCTGTTAAGGATGCTCACCTCGCTGTCTTCCTTGTAGACGCTCATCAAATCCTCGATCTTGCCCATCTCGCTAAAGGCTAGGTTCGCCGCTTCCTTGGCCTCTTCCGGGCTCGGATGAATCACGGTTATCGAAACGGATGTACCCATTATGCTCCGTGTGCCCTCTACGACGTACAACGATCCCCCTTTAAAATGGTGTGGATTTATGTATTCCGTGCGTTGATAAAGCTAACTTCGATTTCCTTATAAAAATGAAGGGGGGGCTTTCAGTTGTTCGTGCCTTTAGCAGGGCGTCTCTGCGGCTGCGTTCTTCCCAGCTATCCTACCGAAGACTAGGCAGTCCGCGATTGCGCAGCTACCCAGCCTGCAGGCACCGTGCACCCCACCGGTAGCCTCACCAGCCGCATACAGCCCAGGGATTACGTTACCTTGTGTATCTATGACCTGGGCCTTCGTATTTATCTGCACTCCGCCCATGCAGTGGTGCACTTTGGGCCAGAGCCTGTCTGCATAGAACGGCGGCTTTAGTGGTTTGGCATCCTTTGGAATGGGCTTGCCGAAGTCCTCGTCGATGCCCTTCTTGACGAGCGAGTTGTACCTCTCGAGTTCGGCCTTGAGGCCATCCAAGTTTATTTTATAGAAACTAGCGAGCTCCTCGATGGTATCGAATTTGCGTATCGAACCATCCTTTAACCTCTCTTCAACGAATTTCATCCATCCGGATGGTATCTTTGAAAAACCGTACTCATCGGAGATGTGGATACATACATGTCCAACGGCGAATAAGGCATCAGCTATCTCCTTCCTAGATCCAAGTTCGTTCACGAACCTTCTACCAGTAGCTGGGTCTACGTGGAAGCCGTAGGGCCTAGTAGACACTACGAAGTAAACGCAGCCACCGAGACCCGGTTCATCGGGGCTCGCCCAAGGGCCGAGCTGTATCCATGAGAGCTGAACGGGATTCGCACCTGCTGCTAGGGCTGGCAGTAGCCCATCTGCGGTTGCGGTGGGCTTGTTGGTGGTCGGAATTTTTTCGGTGAGCCGTGGGTCTTGGGTCATCCTGTACTTTACGTCGGCGGCGAAACCACCGGTAGCGAGCACAACGGCCTTTTTGACACGTAGATACTTGGTCTTCCCCTTCTCTTCGACCTCTATGCCAAGAACTCTGCCGCTTTTTGGCTTTTCTCGGATGATCCTGGTGAGTTTGCATTCGGTTCTAATTGGTATGCCTAACTCTTTGCATTTATCCAGCTCCTTGCTGACTATCCCCCAACCAGTACCCACTTTAGTTACGAAACTCCTCGCTACGGAGTGCCCCCCGAGGTGCACCAATTTGGGGCAGTATTCCACGCCTAAGTACTCCATGGTCCACTTGGTCGCCTCCCATGACTTCTCAGCCACGGTCCTAGCGAGTTCGGGATAGTTAAGACCTAGTCCTGCCTTCAGCATGTCCTTGTACATCAACTCTGGGGAGTCCTTTATCCCGAGCTCCTTTTGCCTGTCACTACCCGCCGCAGCGATGCATCCACCGTTTATGGCAGAATTTCCACCCGGAGCAGGAGTCTTCTCTATCACCAGCACTTCGGCCCCCGCGTTGTGGGCCTCTATCGCCGCAGCAAGGCCCGCGAACCCGGTGCCGATGACGACGACTTCATGCTCCTCGTCCCACTTTTCGGGCAGCCAAGGCTTCACCTCTACGGTCTTAGTTTCGGTCTTAGTCTTCGTCTTAGTCTCGGTCTCCGTCTCGGTCTTGGTCTTGGTAACTATCGTAGGAGGCAAGGCAGCCCTCATTCCGGCAGATCCAATCGCAGCGCCGACTATGCCACCGACCAGGGCGCCGACCGTTACCTTGACGAAGTCTCTTCTAGAAATTTCGTCTTCGGCCATATGGTTTCACCTTGTGCTAAAATAAAAAATGTGATTGTATTTAAGATTTTCTGTGTTCGCTAATGATCTCCTCGATCGTCTCCCTTACCGCGTTGGTAACCGCTTCCGACGATAGGGTGGCTCCAGAAGCCGCGTCGATCTTGCCTTTGGGCGACAGGTAGAGTTCCTTCACCGATAGCCCAACGAACTGATCCTCGAACTCGGGCCCTATGATCTTTGGGTTCAGTAGGTGCGGATTCTGAGGAAGCGGCTCCACGTCTATGGCTACAACTTTGTAGTCCAGGTTTATAATGCCGACGACCTCGAGCCTTTCCGAGGGGCCGTAGGCCTTCTTCGCAAATGCGTAGGCGATCAGCGATCCGGTTTTGTCGTAGGCTTCGTAGTAGATCACCTCTCCATCTTTGACGACGGGTTTGAATTCGGCGGCTTCGGGCAGAAGCTTCAGGAACTTCTTCTTTAGCTCCGGCGGGATCGTGACGGGCGAAACCGGTTTCAGCACCTTGAGGGTTCTCGTCAGCCCGTCAACCTCGACTTTGTGGGTCCCTTCGGTTGCGTTGACGAGCTTGAAGGTTACGAAGGTCGGCGTTTTGCCCACCAGGGTGACTTCCTTCGTTTCCACAACTTCACCGTCGACCTTCAACTGCACGGTAAAGGTGCCGTTCACGTCCCCGATGTTGACGACGCCCACGTTGACCTGGACCGGTTCCCCTACCTTGGCTTCACTCGGCACGACCTCGAGGCTGTAAACGTGCAACTCCGCGGCCTTGAGCTTCGGTGGTGGAGGGCTGGCGAGCCTGTAAATCGTAGTGCCTATGGCTACGGCTGGGACCAGCCATAGAAGCCCTTTCAGGAACCTTCTTCTAGAGACCTTCTCCTCGGCCATTTCAGACACCTCCTAGGATTTCCTCGGGCCTGAAAAGGGTCACGGGCTCCGAGATCAAGTGGACCAGCGATATATCTATGAGCGCACCGGCCACGACGTACAGGAGGCACGTTATCGCAAGTGTCTTCCTGGAGATGGTCCCTTCGCCTTTGGTCAGGTATACGCCTACGAATATCAGTGGGACGACGAAGCCTAGGATCACACGCATCCAGAAGAACGGGCCCAGACCTCCGTAGATCAGCTCCCCCAACGAAACTTCAGGCACCCCGCTGAGATATCCAAGGTAGCCGGCTTCGACGATTATTTGAACGATGAGGGCTATCCCAGCCGCTTTGCAGAGGTTTCTGAAGGACTGCTCCGGTAGGTCCCTGCCGGTCGAGAAGGTGGCGAACATAAACATGCCGAGGACGGCTGCCGAGACGACGTCCATGAGAGGTATCAGGAAGGTGTTCCAGGCTGGTCGAGCGGGTAGGACGTGGGCCATCCCTGTCGAGATGACGAAGACCAAGCCGACCAAGGCTCCGATGAACCCTACGGGCGTTCTACCAGGCAGTCCGAACTTGGATTGCAGGATGTAGATGAGGGTCAACAGGCCGAGCAGGAGTATGAGCAAGGTGTCCCTTGAAAGCCATGAAGTGCCCAGGTTGGAGAGCCCGTAGATGCCGTGTTCGGGGTGGGTTAGGTGCATGACGACGGATATGCCGGCCAAGATCATGAGGATGAAGGCGGTTATGCAGCATCTCCTGGAGATTTCGCTTCTGACCCCTCTGTACTCGGCTATTACGGCGGTCCAGAAGGATCCGGCCCCGAGCTCCCCAAAGAGCAGGTATAGGACGAACGGAATTCCTGCTTCCATCCAACCACCTCCTAGGGTTTGATGTAGCGGACCGAGGGGTCCGTGCCCATCTCCGGATGCAGCACGAACAGCTTTTCGCCAGCTGCCTTCGAAACCTTGCTCACCTCGCTTTCAGGGTCGTTCAGGTCCCCGAAGATCCTGGCGTGCACCGGGCAGGCTTCCACGCATGCGGGTTCGAGCCCCTTGTCCACCCTATCGTAGCATAAGGTGCACTTGGTGGCGAAGCCGCTGATGGGATCGATCTGGCGTGCACCGTAGGGGCATGCCCAGGTGCAAACCCCGCATCCAACGCACTTAGACCAGTCGACCAGGACTATTCCGTCCTCACGTTTGTACGTCGCACCCGTCGGGCAAGCTGTGAGGCATGGCGGGTTTTCGCAGTGCATGCAAAGGGTGGGAAGCCAGTAGACCCTCCCGTCCTTCTCGCCGACCTTGTACACGTGGTTCCACGCCACCCCGTCGGGGAGGTTGTGCGTCTCCTTGCACGCCTTAACGCACGAATGGCAACCGATGCACTTCGTCAGGTCTATCACCATCCCCCAGCGCTTGTGCTCTCCGCCCGTTTCAGCCCCTTCGGCGGGCTTCAACCCGCCCAACCTCGCTTGCGCCACTCCTAGAGCCGTCGCAACCCCAACCACCACCAATCCCTTGATAAAGTCACGCCTTGTGCTTCCCTCGTCTTTTAAGGCGGCCATGTCCTACTTTTTAAAGAGGGTTATATTTAAGAGCTTCGTTAGCGTAAATTCTTCTATTGAGGATGCGGTGCCGATGTTATTCAACCCGAACGAACCTTAAAATACCGTCATCGGCCAGCCTTTGATATGGATCTCGAGGTAGTGAGAGGGGAACTTAAAGAGCTGGAAGCGGAAGCGGTTGCCGTTCCCGTCTTCGAGGACCTTTTCGATGGATTCTCATCCGAGCTCGACTCCCTGCTAGGAGGGGAGCTCAAAAGGATGGTGGAGAGGGGGGAGTTCAAGCCCGAGCTGGGGAAGGAGATGCTCCTCTTCAGCAAGGAGGTGAAGGCGAAGAGGGTTTTGGTCCTAGGCGCTGGGAAGTCTTCGGAGCTTACGTTCGAGAGGGTGATGCAGGTGGCTGGCAACGCCGCGAAGAAGGCCAAGGAGCTAGGGGTAGAGAGCTTCGGGGTTGCGGCGCCCTACGGGGATAAAATGGGCATGGATGGGAAGGTGAAGGCTATGGCCGAAGGGATGGAGCTCGCGCTCTACAGCTTCGGATACAAGAAGGAGGAGAAGGAGGTGAAGCGTGGCGTGATACTCGTCAAAGAAGGGGAGTTCTCCAAGGAGCTCGAGGAGGCAAGGGTCATGGCCGATGCGGTGAAGTTCGCCAGGGACGTTTCGAACACTCCAAGCAACGAGATGTACCCCGAAAAGATGGCGGAAGTGGCGAAAGGGCTCGAAGGGGGAGGGATCAGGGTGAAGGTTCTGAAGGGGGATGAGCTGAAGGGAATGGGTGGCCTGTTGGCCGTCGGTAGCGGGAGCGAGAGGAAGCCGAGGCTCATAGTGATGGAGTACAGGGGAGGGGAAGGCGAGTTCTAC
This sequence comes from Nitrososphaerota archaeon, assembly GCA_021162925.1. Taxonomy (GTDB): domain Archaea; phylum Thermoproteota; class Nitrososphaeria; order Nitrososphaerales; family JAGGXQ01; genus JAGGXQ01. The sequence goes on along the minus strand of JAGGXQ010000004.1, from coordinate 5,471 downwards.
GCCCTGGTCGGCAAGGGGATAACCTTCGACAGCGGGGGCATCTCGATAAAGCCTTCGGAGAGGATGGAGGAGATGAAGTACGACAAGTCCGGAGGAGCGGTCGTTATGGGCATAATGAAGGCGATCGCGAAGCTGAAGCTGCCGATAAACGTGGTCGGGGTCGTTCCAGCGGCAGAGAACATGCCGAGCGGCGCCTCCTACAGGCCTGGGGACGTGATCAGGTTCTACAACGGCAAGACCGCGGAGATAATAAACACCGACGCCGAGGGGAGGCTCATCCTCGCCGATGCCTTGGCCTACGCCGTTAAGAACTACAACCCGAAGCTCATCATCGACTTCGCTACCCTCACCGGGGCTTGCGTGATAGCCTTGGGCACGAAGGCGGCGGGCCTGTTCACGAACCGCGACGAGTATGCGGAGAAGCTTTCCAAGCTTGGGGATGAGATAGGGGAGAGGGTATGGAGGCTGCCGCTCTGGGACGAGTACTACGAGCAGATAAAGAGCGAGATAGCCGACTTGAAGAACGTGGGCGGCAGGCCTGCGGGCGCCATAACCGCAGCGGCATTTCTGAGCAAATTCGTGGACGAAAAGCCTTGGGTTCACCTCGACATAGCAGGGGTTGCCTGGACCCAAGAGACCAGCACGGAGAAGAGCTACACCCCGAAAGGGGCGACCGGGTTCGGGGTGAGGCTTGCGGTCGAATTTCTAAAATCGCTTGAAGGGTAAGAGCATATCCTCCAGCCCGACCCTGACCCCATACCTTTTTTCGTTCAGCTTCACGTCGACGAACATCCTCACCAGGTCCTTGAGCATCTTGGAGAAGCTGAACCTCCCCTCTACGAAGGCCTTCACCACCTTGAACGGGCTCTTGAAAGGGGCGAACTTCTTGATCACGGCCTTCCTGTATCCCTCAAGGTCGAATAGGTGCTCGGCCAGGAGCTCGCTGGACTGAAGGCTCGGTATTATGCCCTCCCCGAATATCGGGTGGACCGTCCCTATCGCTTCCCCGACCCCTACGACCCCGTTCGAGTAGAACGGTTGGGCGAGCTCTGGTGGGGTTATCCTGACCGCCTTCCCCGAAGCCTTGAGCACTTCACCTCCATGCTTCTTCACGAATTCGTCCAAGGGGGCCTTATGCCTCCCGAACACGTCCCCGCCACCGACGTGAAACAGGTTGCCGCCCAGGGGGAAGTACCAGAGGTATCCGGTCATGGTCTCCAAGATCGTGAGCCTGAAGTCGTCGAACGGCGGCTCCCTGAACTTGACGAGGTATTGGTAGCACGGAACCAAGAGGTCTTCGGCCTTCGGGAGCATCGCCCTCGAAACCCCGGTCGCATCTATGACTAGGTCGTAGTCCCCCTTATCGAACCTCTTCCCGAACTCCACGTCCCTCCCCTTCAGCAGGTCGAGCTGATACCTCCTCTTGTCGAAGGTGCACAGACCCGAGAGCTTCAGCCTCAGCTCGCCCTTCCCTATCCTCCCCAGATCCATCACGAGCTCCTTGCCCACATGCAGGATGTAGTCTTCGAAGTTCAGCCCCACCCTCTTCGAGAACTCCTTCATGGCGTATCTGCTCGTACCCCAGGCGCATACAGGATCGTATTCCTCGCGACTGAAGAGCTCGAAGGCCTTTACGTCGTGCCCCTCCAGCCTGGAGAGGAGGTAAGAGCCCGATACCCCCGCCCCGACTATCGCGACCTTCATCCCAGGGCTTGCGGCACCTACCGAAAATAACCTTTACCGCTCGCCAAAAAGTAAGTTTTAAATCAAGCTATCGCACGGAATTGGACGAGAGGATTTCGGTGAAAGGATGAACGCCATAGAGGCGAGGGAGCTGAAGAAGAGCTTCAACGGCGTTGCGGCCGTAAACGGAGTGAGCTTTTCAGTAAGAGAGGGAGAAGTCTTCGGCTTCCTAGGGCCCAACGGCGCCGGGAAGACGACGACGATAAGGATGCTCGTCGGCCTGCTGAAGCCCGATGGTGGCAAAGCCTTCATAATGGGATACGACGTCATTAAGAACCCCATCGAGGCGAGGGAGCTCATAGGCGTGGTTCCGGAGGAGTCCAACCCTTACCCAGACCTATCGGCTTGGGACAACCTCCGCCTGGTCGGCATGCTCTACGCCCTGCCGGGCAAGGAGATAAGGGAGAGGGGGATGAGCCTCCTGAAGCTCCTGGGGATCGAGGAGGTCAAGGATAGGAAGGTCAGGGGCTTCTCGAAGGGGATGAAGCAGAAGCTTTTGATAGCCATGGCGCTCATAGGGGGGCCTAGGGTCCTGTTCTTGGACGAGCCGACCTCCGGGCTGGACGTGTTCAGCGTCAGGAAGATACACGAGCTGATATCGGAGCTCAGCAGGGAAGGGGTCACGGTCTTCCTCACGACCCATAACGTAGAGGAGGCCGGGGCGATATGTGATAGGGTTGCGATAATCGACAAGGGAAGGATCGTGGCCATGGGGAGCCCCGACGAGTTGAAGATAAAGACCGGCGGATACCTATACCTCTCGGTGGTCTTCGACAGGGAGGTGGGCGGCGACGTGAAGGAGATACTCGGAGACTACGAGTTCAAGCTCGGCGGGAGGAAGCTGCTGGTGGTCTGCAAGGAGCCGGGCGAAGTCATAGGCAGGATCGTGGATTACGCCAGGGCGAAGGGACTGAAGATAGAGAGGGTTAGGACCTCGGAGCCCAGCATGGCCGAGGTATTCATGAGGATAGTCGGGGCGAAATGATGGACTTCAAGTTCGCCAGGAGGGTTTGGGGGATATGCTACAAGGACATAAAGGTGTACTACATGAAGGGGCCGATAGTCCTGATGGGCGTTATATTCCCGCTCTTCCTCTGGATCGCCTTTTATGCCGGGAGGGGCTTCGGCGTGAGGGAGGGCATACCATCCCTGCTCATAATGACCCTCTTCTTCACCTCATCGTCGGTAACCCCGGTGATACCCCCTTGGGAGACGAGGCAGAAGACCCTTGAGATGCTTCTGACCAGACCGGTTACCATAACCACGGTGCTGGCGGGGGACATGGCCGCATCGACCCTATTCGGGCTCATCTTCTCCATACCCCCGGTCGTGATAGGGATGCTAATGGGAGCTTTTCCGAACAACCCAGCGTATCTGGTGGGCATGATCCTCCTCACATCCCTAGGGTTCTCCGCCATGGGGATGATATTCTCCGCCCTCCCTACGGATATCCCGGCAGACGTGATCCTCCTGGCGAATACGATAAAGCTGCCCCTGATATTCGTGAGCGGGGTTCTGATACCGCTGGATAAGATGCCCAGCTGGGCCATGCCGATCGCCCTGGTATCCCCGCTCACCTACCCGGCCGATTTCTTCAAGTGGCTCTACTTTGGAGGCTACTTCGACATGGGCCTAGATGCCTCGATCACCGTCATCATGGTACTGATCCTGATGCTGGTTGCCGTGAAGCTTCACAGAAGGACGATATTCTCAAGGCTTCAGAGATGACATAAGGGATTCGACCTTGGAGGTTATGAACGGCGCCGGATCGATCATCCTCTTCCTCTCATCCTCGGCCTTCTTCTCGCACTCCCTCCTAACCCTGGCGTAATCTCCGACGATCCTTTCGAACTCCCTTACCCCTTCTTCGACGCTCCCGACCTTCGAAACGAAGCCTTTGGGTATCAGATACCTCTCCTCTATGAGGTAGGTCGAAGGGTAGGTGGATATGGTGGGTATGCCGAGGAGCGCCGCCTCTTGGGTCATCGTGCCCCCTCCCAGGATGGCGACCTTGGCCTTCCTCAGCAGCTCTAGCGCGTTAGAGAACCTCAGGACCTCCACGTTCTCCCTCCTGCCGACTTCACCGTACCTGGATAGGACAACGAACTTCAGCTCCCTGTGGGCCTTCGACAGCCTATCGACGAGCTCTTCGGTGATCCCTCTCTTATCGAGCAGGTAAGAAGACCTCGCCTCCTCCATCCTGACCAGCACGAGCTCTTCCGGCTCTTCGGGCTCTACGCCCTTGAGCCAGGCCATCGGGTCCAATGCCCTGTACTTGATTATCCTATCCCTTGAGATGCCGTATCTGGCCCAGGCACCCTTAGGTATTATCCAAGGGGTGAACAGGTAGGTCGAGAGGGGGACGGTAAGCCTGGAGGTGGCTTCTGCATGAGGGGAGTCGCTCTCCGCGAACGAGGGGATGCCGAGGCCGAAGGAGACCCTCGCCGCCTCCGGGGATAGGAAGTGAAAGCACAGGTCGGGCCTCTCATCCTTGGCAAAGTTCAAGAGCAGGCCGGCCCTCTCCAGGCTCAACCTCAGCTTCTCTTCGAGCCCGTACCCGTATTCGCCTATCGCCTTCGCGTCGATCCCTAGAAGCTCGACGGCCCCTAGGACCTGCCCGTACCTCCTGGTCGTCATGACGACCTCGAAGCCCAACCGCTCGAACTCTTCGGAGAGGTGCTTGGCCATCATCGCCTGCTTCGGCGTGAGCAGATCGATCCAGACCTTCAACCTTCACAAGTTCCGAGATAGGGTTAAAAGTTTTTTATCCGTAAAAGCGTAGCTTGGCTATGGGGAGGGTCGCATACGCCCTGCTCACGATCCTGCTCGTCTTGAGCTTGGGGTTGAACGCCGCCTTCTACTACAGGCTCAGGGCTTACGAGGAGCAGAACGAATTGCTGAACTCGACCCTCGAGCAGTACAGGTTAGCGCTCGAGAGGTTGCAGAAGGAGAACTCCATGCTGAACTCGACCCTGAACTACTACAAGTCGCTCCTCACGAGCACGAGCCCTTCGGGTAGCGTGGGCCCTCCGGTATCGAAGCTCGAGTGCATAAACGCCGTGGCGGTGAAAACCGTTTACGAGGGCGGCTTTAGGAAGTTCGAGGGGACGCTCATGGAGATAGTTTTGGAGGTGAGACCCGGATCGGGTAGGGTTCTGGTGAGTACGAGCCCTAAGATGGGGGTCGACTTCCAGACTGCTGCTAGGACCGCGGTCAAGGTGGTGAGCGAGAAGCTAGGATTGGATACGTCGAAGTACGACGTGATCTTCTCCGTCAAGGCGAAGGATAAGGTCGACGTGGTCGACGGGCCCAGCGCGGGAGGGGCGATGGCGGTCCTCTTCTACTCCTACATGACGGGGAGGAAGCTGAACGGCAGCGTGGTGATGACCGGCACCATAAACCCGGATGGTAGCATAGGGAAGGTGGGCGGGGTGCTCGAGAAGGGCGAAGCGGCCGCCAAGAGCGGGATGAAGCTCTTCCTAGTTCCAGAGGGGCAGAAGAAGGAGCTCGTCTACTACCCAGAGAAGCATGAGATAGGTGGGCTCATAATCATAACCTACAAGCCCAAGCTCATCGATCGCGGCGAGTACTTCAAGAAGTACGGGATGGAGGTCGTGGAGGTAAAGACGCTCGACGATGCCCTGAAGTACTTTATCTTATGAGTTCGAGTTCGACGGGCTTCGAAGCCGCCTTCTTCACCAGCAATCTTTCGGCCTCCTCTAGGATGC
>JAGGXQ010000052.1 GCA_021162925.1 Nitrososphaerota archaeon | reverse complement strand
TGCTTTATCTTCCACTTCAGGGCCCTTATCAGCTCGTCGTTGCTCACGAGCTCGACCGGGTTGCCGCACAGGGGGCATCTGAACAGGTTTTCGACCGCCTCCTCGAAGGTGAGCCTCCTGTGGGTCTTGTCCTTGCACCTGTAGAACTGATGGCTCTGCTCGTACTTCAGCCTCTCCTTGAGCCTCTTGAGGGTCTTCCTCTTGAGCGAGTTAACGAAGGCGTCGACCTGATCCCTCTGGACCCTCCACCTGTACACGTACCAGCCCTTTTTAGGCTCCCTCACCCTTATCCCGGTTATCAGGGACCTGCCGAACAGGTCGTAGAGTATCCGCCTGACCATGTTTATCTTGAGGCCCGTTGCGCTCGCTATCTCCTCATCGGTGGTATCCTCGTTGTTGAGAATGGCCCTCGCCACCCTTATGTAAGGCTCTCCGCCCAGCATCCCGGCCACCTTCACGAGAGTATCCTCGTACTCGATCCTAAGGCTCAAGCTTTAGCACCCTCTTCCCCCTCTTGGACGGTATGATTTTAAGCTTGGCGTTATTAAACTCATTCCTCAGCTCCCCGCCTTCGAAGAGCCTGTCCAAGAAGACGGCTAGGGCTGCGACCTCCGAGTGAGGCTGGCTCCCTATCGCGACGTTGTAATCCGAGAGCTCGTAGACCTCCCTAGGGACCTTTTCGGCCCCGACGATCACGAGCAGCTCGTCCTCCTTCCTCAGCTCGTCTATTACGTCGTCTACGGGCAGGCCGTACATGGTCAGGTGGACTATCGCTCCCTTCCCCTTGAACTCCCTGATCACTCGCTTCCAATCTTCTACCAGGTGGACCTTGAAGTCGCCTCCCCACCTATCGACGACCTTCTCGACGGTCTTCTTTATCCCTTCATCCGCCATGTACATGTAGATGGAATCGGCCCCGAAGGCCCTGGCGACCAAGGCTACGTGCGTGGTGATCCTGTCATCCCTCACGAACCTATGCCCTATCCTGAGGACGTGAACCCTCAAGCCTTTCCCACCAGCTTTCCTAGCCTCTCGACCGCCCAAGAAGGCCCTATAACGGAGAGCATCGCCTCCTCCCCTTCTATGCTTATCTTCGTCTTCACGTACTCCTCGGCCATGTCCAAGGCCTTGGATATCCTTTTTAGTTCGTCTACGCCGAGCCTGAAGCTCCTCCTCACGGGGTTTATGACGAGCTCATAGATCCTGTCTTCGAGCCTGTCTATGCCGATCCCTTCCTTAGCCGATATGGCGATGCACTCCCCTTTATCTAGGCCCAAGGCCCTCGCCCTAGCATCCAGCCCTTCGGCCCCCACCAGATCGCACTTGTTGAGCACGGGTACGACCCTGTAGGGATCGACCTCGAGCTCCGCAAGTATCCTGCTACAGACCCTGAACTTCCTAGCCATCTCCCTCGGCGGGTCGCTGGCATCTAGGAGCAGGAGGATCAGGTCGGCATACCTGAGCTCCTCCAGCGTCGATCTGAAGGCGTCTATCATGTAGGTGGGTAGCCTGCTTATGAACCCGACCGTGTCGCTCAGGAGCGCCTTGAAGCCCTTCACCTTAAACACCCTAGTGGTCGTGCCCAGGGTCGTGAAGAGCCCCTTGCCCGTCTCCCTGCTCTCCTTCGTGAGCAGGTTGAAGAGGGTGGTCTTCCCCACGGATGTGTATCCGGCGAGGGATATGACGGGGAGGTTGAGCTCCTCCCTCCTCAGCCTGTAAAGGGCGATCCGCTTCCTCACCTCCTTGAGCTTCCTCGATATCTCCCTCATCTGGAGCCTGATGGCCCTGTAGTAATCGTCGACCTCATACCGCCCAAGCCCGTAGAACCCCGGCTGCTCCCCCTTCTTCGCCAGCCTCACCTTCTCCTTCGCCCTGGGAATCTCGTACTTCAGCTCCGCCAGCTTCACCTGAAGCTTCGCGACCTTGCTCTTCGCCCTCTTGTTGAATATCTCGAGTATCAGCTTCTCCCTGTCTATCACCTCCAGACCCGTGAGCTTCGCAAGGTTGTATATCTGGGAGGACTTCAGCCTCTCGTCGAACACTATCACGTCGGCCTCCTTCGCCAGCTCTTTGAGCTCCTCGAGCTTCCCGGTCCCGAGGCCGTACTTTGAATGCCTCAGGTACCTCTGGGTGATCAGGCCCGCGAGCTCGTACCCTGCCGATTCGACGAGCCCTATGGCCTCCTCCCTTATCGATCTCTGGGGGTAGGTTATGAGAAGGGCCTTGGGCATCCACCGTGATTTTTAAAGGGTTCTATATAAATCGTGAGGGGGCTCGAACGAATCTACGAACACCCTGAACCATATCTCCAAGAACAGGGCCCTCCAGAACACCCTTGCGTACTCGTCCCCGAGCTCCCCCCTGATGAAGGACTTGAACGACTCGACCAGCCTCTCCCGATCGAATATCCCCCTCTTTGAGACCCTTTCGTCCCCGAATACCTCGAGGACCCTTTCACCCAGCTCCCTCAGCCACCTCGCCTCGGGGACCTCGAACCCCAGCTTCCTCCTCCTCTTCCTTATCGCCTCCGGCATTATCCCCTTCATGGCGTTCCTGTGGACGTACTTGGTCCAACCGTCCTTGATCTTCTGCTCCTCGGGCATGCTCAGGGAGAGCTCCGCAAGCCCGTGGTGGAGGAAGGGGACCCTCGACTCTATGGAGAAGGCCATCCCGTTCCTATCTTCGTACCTCAGGAGCTCGTGCAGCCTCCCACCGGTCAGGTCCATGTAGAGGGCCTGGTTGAGCGTCGACGCCCTCTCCCTTTCGACCCTAGAGCCGTATCGCCTCAGGAATTCCCTCGAAAGTATCCGCTCCACGAGCCTCTTCCTCCCCCCTAGGTAGACCCTGAGGCCGAGCTTGAGCTTCGAGAGTATCATGTCCCTCAGCATCCAGGCCTCCTTCAGGGCCCTCAGCGGCCTCCTCCCTAGGAGCTCCTTGAGGTATATCGGGATGTAGGCGTGGTACCCGGCGAGCAGCTCGTCCCCTCCCTGCCCGTCGAGCACCACCTTCACGTGCTTCGAAGCCAGTTTCATTACGCACCACTGGGCGTAGACGCTCGGCCCATCTGGGGGCTCGTCCTGGTGCCAGATCAGGCGCTCCAGCTCCTCCCACAGCCCTTCAGAGCTAAGGTCGACGTAATGCCTCTCGACGTCGAAGCCCCTGGTAGCCTCCTCGACGTACGGCTCCTCGCTCAACGACGGCTCGTCGACCCTGGCGGTGAAGGTGAGCGCCCTCCCGCCCTTTAACTTCATGGACGAGGCCATTATGCTCGTCGAGTCTATCCCCCCGCTCAAGAGGAAGCCGAGGGGCACGTCGCTCCTCAGGTGGACCTTTACCGACTCCAGGAACTCCTCCCTCCACCTCTCGGCATAGACCTCGTCCTCCCCTCCCTCTATTTCGTCAACGTATTCGGGCTCCCAGTAAACCCTCTCCTCAAGTTTACCGCTTTTCAGATCGAGGACGAGGTAGCTCCTGGGCCTCACCTGCTTGACGTGCTTGAAGGAGGTGGCGTCGCTCACCCTCCTGTACCCCATGCTCAAGTACCTGTATATTTCGCGGTAATCCGGCTCCCTAGGTGCGAAGAGGAGGAGCGCCTTGGCCTCGGAAGCCACCGCCAAATAACCGTCCCACACGGCGTAGTAAAGCGGCTTTATTCCGAACCTATCCCTCACCATGTACACCTTCCCCTCTTCGGCATCCCAGAGCACGAAGCCCCACATCCCGACCATCCTCTTCAGGCACTCTTCGATCCCTAGCTCTTCGTAGAGGTGGATCAGGACCTCAGCGTCCGTTTTGCTCCTGAACCTGTGGCCCTTGAGCCCCTCCCTTAGCTCGACGAAGTTGTAGAGCTCGCCGCTGAAAGCCAGCCAGACGCTACCGTCCTCGTTGCACATGGGCTGGTGCCCAGCAGGACTCAGGTCTATGATGCTCAGCCTCCTGTGCCCCAGGCCCAGGTTGAACTCGCCGCCATCGGCCTTCGGCAGCTCTAGCCCCTCTGCGGTTTCGTCCCCTCCGGCCTCCAAGATCCTCCCTTCTAGGTAATCGGCGAGCAGGTACCCCTCGTCATCCGGCCCTCTGTGCCTCATAAGGTTCGTCATGGATCTGAGCAGGCCTACGTCTATCCCCCTTCCAGATAGGCCGATCAGGGCCGCTATCCCACACAAACCAACACTCACGT
>JAGGXQ010000139.1 GCA_021162925.1 Nitrososphaerota archaeon | reverse complement strand
CGATAGAGGAGCCCGAGCCGGTGAGCATGGGGGAGGGTGGGACGAGGCTCATCAAGTGCGAAAGTTTGGGGAGGGAGCTCGGCCTCAAGGAGCTCTACGTGAAGGACGAAGGGGGGAACCCGACCGGTTCCTTCAAGGATAGGGGGATGACCGTTGGGGTATCCAAGGCCCTGAAGCTAAAGGTGGGCAGGGTCGTATGCGCCTCGACTGGAAACACGTCATCCTCCCTGGCGGCTTACGCGGCCAGAGCCGGCTTGGAATGCCTGGTCTTCATACCCAAGGGGAAGGTCGCCCTTGGAAAGCTCGCCCAGGCCATAGCCTACGGGGCCAGGATCCTAGAGGTCGAGGGGAACTTCGATCAGGCCCTCGAGCTGGCGTTCAGGCTCGCCGAAGGGGATGAGAGGTTCTACCTGCTCAACTCGATAAACCCTTTCAGGCTGGAGGGGCAGAAGACCCTTGCGTTCGAGCTGGTGGAGCAGCTGGGCGTCCCCGATAAGGTGATAGTCCCGGTTGGAAACGCCGGGAACATAAGCGCCATATGGAAGGGCTTCAAGGAGTTCAAGGTCGCGGGCCTGATAGACCGGCTCCCGGAGATGGTAGGGGTCCAGGCCGAGGGGGCATCCCCGGTGGCCAGAGCGTTCCTGAGCGGGAAGGACGAGGTAGAGCCCCTAGAGCACCCGGAGACGGTCGCGACCGCCATAAGGATAGGGAAGCCCGTGAACTGGAAGAAGGCGCTCAGGGCCGTGAGGGAGTCCAACGGCAAGATGGGGATCGTGAGCGACGAGGAGATACTGGAGGCCCAGTCCGAACTCGCAAGGAGGGAGGGGGTGTTCGTCGAGCCCGCGAGCGCCTCGACCATAGCGATGCTGAAGAAGATGGCCCTCAACGGTGAGATAGAAAGAGACGAGAAGGTCGTATGCATCGCAACGGGGAACGGCCTCAAGGATACGAACGTCGTTCTGGGCAGGTATAAGGGGGTGGCCGTGGAGCCGGTTCTGGAGAGCGTCTACAGGGTGCTGGCATGAGGCTGGTGATGGTCGGGTTCGGGGTCGTGGGGAGGAGCTTCGTTAGGCTGCTCATAAAAAGGAGGGAGGAGCTGCTGGGCCTTTACGGCTTGAAGCCCAGGCTCGTTGCGGTCGTGGACAGGAGGGGAGCCGCGTTATGCGAGAAGGGCCTGGATCTCGAATCCGTCCTGAAGTGCAAGGAGGAGAGGGGGAGCGTATGCGAATCTGAAAATGGTAGAGAGGGGATGGACGCCCTGGAGGCGATGGAGCTCGTCGACGCGGACGTGCTGATAGACGTGACCCCGACCAACCTCAGGGATGCGGAGCCCTCCCTGACCTACATAAGGAGGGCTATAAGGCTGGGGATGAACGTGATAACTACGAACAAGGGGCCCCTCGCCCTGTTCATGCCGACCCTCTTGGACCTGGCGAGGCTGAACGGCGTGGTGCTGAAGTTCAGCGGGACCGTAGGGGGAGGGACCCCGATCCTCAACTTCGCGAAGAAGTGCCTTTGTGGTGATAGGATAACCGGCATCAGGGGGATACTCAACGGGACCACCAACTACATCCTGAGCAGGATGGAGGAAGGGATGGAATTCGGCGAGGCCCTGAGGGAGGCCCAGGAGCTGGGGTATGCCGAAGCCGATCCGAGCATGGACGTAGATGGGCTGGACTCGGCCGCGAAGCTCGTGATCCTTGCGAACTGGATCCTGGGCAAGAGGGCCACGCTAGAGGACGTAGAGGTGAAGGGGATAAGGGGCATAGGGCTCGAGGACTTCGAGGAGGCCAGAAGGGATGGCTCGACCATAAAGCTGCTCTGCACCGCGGATAAGGGCCTGAGGGTCATGCCCGAGTACGTGAAGAGGGGGAGCGTGCTCGACGTCAAGGGCTCGCTTAACGCCGTGACCTTCATCTCGGAGACCGCCGGCGAAGAGACCGTGGTCGGTAAGGGGGCCGGTGGCATGGAGACCGCCACGGCCATCCTGAGGGATCTGGTCGATATAAGGATGGGTATCCTAGGGGATAGGGAATGAGGTTGGTGATGAAGTTCGGAGGGACGTCGGTCGGGAGCGTCGAAGGGGTCAAGAGGGTCTCGGAGCTCGTGAAACTCCACTCCGACCAAGAGCTGGTCGTGGTGGTATCGGCCATGGGGGACACTACCGACAGGCTGATAGAAGCCGCTGGGCTCATGGAGGGCGGGAAGCGAAGGGAGGGCGAGGCCAAGGTCAAGGAGCTCGAGGAGATGCACCGCTCGATCCTGGAGGCGATCGACCCGAAGGTCAGGGAGGGCGTGAGGAAGAAGCTCTCCTCCCTCTTCGAAGAGCTCAGGATGGTCCTTACGGGCGTATACCTGCTCAGGGAGCTGACCCCTAGATCCATGGACCTCATCCTATCCTTCGGCGAGAGGCTGAGCACCACGCTCGTCCACGGCTCCCTTAAGGGCCTGGGCCTGAACGTGAGGATGCTGACCGGGGGCGAGGCCGGCATAGTAACGGATTCGAACTTCGGGGAGGCCAGGCCGCTCGTCGAAGCTACCTACCATCAAGTGAGGAGGAGGCTGGGCCCGATGCTGAAGAAGGGGGTCATACCGGTGGTGACCGGTTTCATAGCCGCGGATCAGGATGGGGCCACCACCACCTTGGGGAGGGGCGGTTCGGACTACACCGCAACGCTGATAGGTGCCGCCATCGATGCCGACGAGGTCTGGCTGTGGAGCGACGTGGACGGGCTGATGTCCGCCGACCCGAGGATGGTGAAGGGGGCGAGGCCGCTCAAGTCCGTATCCTACGAGGAGGCGATAGAGATGGCGGCCTTCGGGGTGAAGGGGATGCACCCTAGAGCGCTGGAACCGGTCATGGAGAAGGGCATACCGGTCAGGATAAGGAACACGTTCAACCCGGATTTCGAGGGGACCGTGATAGGGAAGGGTTCGGAGGTGGGTACGGTGAAGGCGGTTGCGATGGTCAAAGGCGTCGGCCTGATAACGGTCAGCGGGGCCGGGATGGTGGGGATGCCCGGCGTAGCGGCCAGGATATTCGGCGTCCTAGCCTCCAGGGGGATAAACATCAGGATGATATCTCAGAGCGTCTCCGAGTCGAACATATCGATGATCGTTGCCGCCAAGGACCTCTACAGGGCCGCGAACGCCCTAGAGCTGGAGCTACTCGGAGGAAGGTTCGTCAAGCAAGTGGAAACGGAAGAGGGGCTATGCGTGGTCGCGGTCATAGGATCGGGGATGAAGTACAAGCCCGGCATAGCGGCGAGGGTCTTCGGGGCCGTGGCGAGGAGGGGGATAAACGTAAGGATGATAGCCCAAGGCTCTTCAGAGAACAACATATCGTTCGTGGTGAAGGAAGAAGACGGAGAGGAGGCGGTGAGGGCCCTTCACGAAGAGTTCAACCTTTGAGCTGGGATAGGGTTACGGGCTTGGCCCCCGCCCCCTTCATCTCCTCTACCGCCCTTTCCGCATCCTCGGCCCTGACCCCCTTCACCGCATCCAGGAGCAGGTAGACCTCGAACCCCAGCCTCAACCCATCGAGCACCGTGGCCTTGACGCAATACTCCGTGGCCACGCCGCCTACGTATATCCTGTCGATCCCCAGCTCTCTGAGCCTGGAGGCGAAGTCGGTCCCCTGAAAGGCCGAGTAGGCCTCCTCATCCGGCTTGGTGGCCTTGAGCACGATCTCGGCATCCTCCGGGAGCTTCAGGTCTGGGTGGAGCTCGGCCCCCTCGGTGCCCTGGACGCAGTGCCTGGGCCAAGGCCCCCCGTACTCCTTGAAGGACTTGTGGTTAGGGGGGTGCCAGTCCTTGGTCGCGAATACCTTCGCGCCCCTCTCCACGAACAGCTTTACGTACTCGTTGAGCCTCGGCACTATCTTATCCCCGTCGGGGACCGGGAGGGAGCCACCCGGCATGAAGTCCCTCTGCATGTCGACTATCACGAGCGCCTCTTTCACGTGCCAAAGTCGAAATGGGCGGTTAAAAGTTTATCTTTGGGTTCTGCTAGGGCTTATCGGTAGCCCGGTCGTCTAGCGGCCAAACGTGAGGGCTAAGGATGCCAGGCTCTGGATCCCCGAGGGGAGACCTGGTGACCCCAGTTCGAATCTGGGCCGGGCTACCAATTCAGCTTTTCAACCAGAATCCTTATCGAGTCCACGAACAGGCAGGAGCTAAGCCTCCTCGGCCTCCAAGCCCTCCTGATCCTCCCCCCGGTCAGCTGCCCCAGGAAGAAGGATACGACGAAGAGCGGGACGAACTCCCAACCGACCCCGTAAAACATCCTCATGGCGAATATGAATGGAACCGGGAGGTGGACGGAGAGTATCCATTCCTTGCTGAACTTCTTGGTCCTCGCCCTCCAGTATCCGAAAGGTATGTTGAACAGATAGACGAAGAGCAGCAGGCATGGGAGCGGGGGCATGCTCTCACCCGTCTTTCGGCAGCCCGTAAGCCCTGGGGCTACAGTCGGGGCGGATGTACGCCATCCCACGCATCCTTTCGGCCATCGCCTCCGGCCTTTCGTTTCTGCCGCCGAATGCGGAGCTCAAAACGGGGACGTCCATCTCGTATATACCTTCCAAAACTCGCTTAAAAGCCTGCCGCATGCGTGCACGCTTACCTATCATCATACCTGCTCGCTATCTCTGTATCGAATTCGGCAACCTCGCCGATTCATCCGTCTCGATCTTTGCCGCCGAATAGCTCGTTGTGGAAGCAGCTGTACCTGCCGGTATGGCACGCGTTCCCCTTCTGCCTCACCAGGTAGAGCAGGGCGTCGTAGTCGCAGTCGGCGACTATCTTCACTATGCGCTGGGTGTTTCCAGACTCCTCGCCCTTCATCCAGAGCTTGTTCCTGGACCTGCTCCAGTAGTGCGCGAATCCGGTCTCGATGCTCTTCCTTATCGCCTCCTCGTTCGCGTAGGCGAGCATGAGCACCCGCTTCGTATCCACGTCTTGGGCGATTACCGGTATGAGGCCCCTGTCGAACTTCAGCTTGTCGAGGTTCATAGCCTCACCAACACGCCCCTCTCCTTTAAATAGTTCTTGACCTCGGATATCGAGTACTTTCCGAAGTGGAAGACCGAAGCCGCGAGGGCGGCATCGGCCTTGCCTATCTCAAAAGCCTCGTAGAAGTGCTCCAAGGTCCCGCATCCACCGCTGGCTATCACGGGTATCGAAACGGACTCGGATACGCTCCTGGTCAGCTCGAGCTCGTACCCATCGACGGTCCCATCCCTATCGATGGATGTGAGCAGTATCTCCCCCGCGCCTAGGGCCTCGACCCTCTTAGCCCAAGAAACGGCATCCAGGCCCGTAGGCTTCCTGCCGCCGTAGGTGAAGACCTCGTACCAGCCGTCCCTCTTCTTCGCATCTATCGCGACTACGACGCACTGGCTCCCGAACTCGGAGGCCAGCCTCTCGACAAGCTCAGGCTTTTCGACCGCGGCCGTGTTGACCGATATCTTGTCGGCGCCGCTCCTCAGGACCTCCCTAGCGTCCTCCACGCTCCTTATGCCTCCCCCGACCGTGAAGGGTATGGTTATCTCTTCTGCCACCCTCCTCACCATGTCGAGCAGTATCCCTCGCCCCTCCGGGGAGGCGGTTATGTCGAGGTAAACGAGCTCGTCGGCCCCTTCCTCACTATACCTCCTGCCCAGCTCGACGGGATCGCCGGCTACCCTCAAGTTCACGAACCTTACCCCCTTCACGACCCTGCCGTGATCCACGTCAAGGCAGGGTATTATCCTCTTGGCCAGCATGCTTCAACGCCCTTACCGCCGACCTCAAGTCTATTAAACCTTCGTAGTACGCCCTGCCGATCACGACGCCCTTGACCCCTATCGAGTTCAGCCTGAGCAGATCGCCCAAGGCCTTGACCCCGCCGCTTGCGTAGACTTCGCACCTCCTCGAAAGCTTGGAGAGCGTCTCGAAATCCGGGCCGAGCAGGGTCCCATCCCTTTCGACGTTCGTTGCCAAGAAGAGCCTGGCGCCCAAGGCCTTCATCCTATCCACCGCGTCGAAGAGCCCAAGGCCGGAGCTCCTCTTCCACCCCCTAACGACCACCGAACCCGACTTGTAATCTATGGCCACGACTACCCTATCCGGGCCGAACTCCCCGAGCAACCTCTTCAGAGTCGCTTCGTCCTCGAATGCGAGCGTCCCCAGGACTATCCTATCGACCCCAGAGTCTAGGAGCTCCTTTGCAACTTCGTAGCTCCTTATACCCCCTCCGACCTGAACAGGTATGCCGACCTCCCTCGCGATCTCTTTCACCAGCTCCCTATTGGGGTTTAGACCGAACGCAGCGCCGAGGTCGACTACGTGAATTCCGTCGACCCCCAGGCCCTCGAACCCCTTGGCGAGCTCTATCGGGTCCCTGTCGTACTCTATCAGGTCCTCCAGCCTCCCCTTGATCAGCCTCACGACCTTGCCGTCGAGCAGGTCTATAGAGGGTAGGAGCTCCATCACCTTTTGCACATCCTCACGAAGTTCCTCAAGAGCCTCCTTCCATCGGGCCCCGATCTCTCCGGGTGGAACTGGGTCCCGACCACCTTACCCTTCTCGATCACGGATGCGAACCTGACGCCGTAATACGACTCCGCGAGCACGTGATCCCTGGTATCGCAGTAGTAGGAGTGGGCGAAGTAGAACCAGGAGCCGTCCCTTATCCCATCTAGGAGCTCGCCCTCCTTGAGTATGCTTATGGTGTTCCAGCCCATGTGCGGGACCTTGAGGCCCTTCGGGAACCTCCTCACCGATCCTTCGAAGAGCCCCAGGCCCTCTCCAGCGCCTTCCTCGCTCCCCCTGAAGAGCAGTTGCATCCCCAGGCATATGCCGAAGAGCCCCAGGCCTTCTTCGACCCCTTTCAGGATCGCATCCTTCACCAGGCCGAGCCTCTTGGACGCCGAGGTGAAGCTACCGACCCCGGGCAGGAAGACCAGGTCCTTGCCCTCGACCTCCAGCCCTATCGAGACCTCCAGGCCGAGCTCCTCTAGGGCGTGCTTGAGGCTGAACAAGTTCCCGACGCCGTAATCGACTATGAGCGCCTTCACATCGATCCCTTGGAGCTGGGGTATCCCTTCCTCCTCTCGTCCCTCTCCAAAGCCTGCCTCATCGCCAGGGCGAGGGCCTTGAAGGCGGCTTCGGCCATGTGGTGCCCGTCGAACCCACGCAGAACCTCCAGGTGGACCGTGAACCTGGCGCTGGCTGCCAAGCTCCTTATGAAGTGCTCGAGCTCCAAGCCGCCGATCCCCTCCAGCATCCTCACCTTCAGCTCGACGGACGAGTAAGGCCTCTCCACCAGGTCGACCGCTGCCAAGGCCAGGGCGTCGTCCATCGGGGCTATCGAGTATCCGAACCTCTTTATCCCGGCCCTATCGCCCAAGGCCTTCCTCATGGCCTCCCCTAGGCATATAGCCACATCCTCGACCACGTGGTGCCTCAGATCCCCCGTTGCGAGCACCTTAAGGTCGATCAGGCTGTGGGCCGAAAAGGAGTTCAGCATGTGATCCAAGAAGGGTATGCCCGTGCTCACTTCGGATGCCCCCTTCCCATCTAGGTTAAGCTCGACCTTGACGTCGGTCTCCGAAGTCCTCCTCTCGAACTTCGCCCTCCTCACCCTACCACCTTCAAGACTTCGGGCAGCGAGTTCACGTCCGGAATGAGGAGGTCGGCCCCGTTCTCCATGAAGAGCTCGAGCCTCCCATCCCTGTACCCCAAGCCCTCGTAAACCCCCGCAAACAGGACGTCGAAGCCCATCCCCCTGGCACCGTTTACCATGAGCAAATCCTCCATCGAGTCCCCTACGTAGATCGCCTTATTAACTTTGAGCCTCTTCAGCTGGAGCGCCAGGATCCTAGGATCGGGCTTTTTGAACCTGGGTTCGTCTTCGGAGAAGGCTTGGGCCGCCTCTTCGAAGTACCCGACGAGCTCGCCTAGGGTGCGGTAGGTCCCGACCCTGCTCCTTCCGGTTAAAAGGCCGAGCCTGAACCTCGACAGCCTATCCAAAGTTTCCCTCTCGACCAGCAACCTCTCGAACCTTATGAGGCCCTCGAACCCCAGCCTTGGCTTGACGTCGTGCTGCTCCTCGAACAGCTCCCTTCCGTAGTAGATCTCGTCGAACACGTAGGGCAGGAGGCCGTGCCACACCCCCGATCTGTAGTCCAAGAAATCCCTGAACCTTTTCAGGTAGCGATCCTTCATCTTCTCTTCTATCGACCTCAACCCCCTGCTATCGGCATTCTCGACGAATTCGAGCAGCTCCTCCTCTAGGAGCTCGACCTCGAACTTCGGCAAGTCAGAGGCCGCCGAGAGCCTTTCATACGGGTCCAAGCCCTCGAACTCGAGCCTGAAGAACTCCTCCTTGTAGCTGAGAGGCATCCTCTGAAAGGTGAAGAGGAGCATTACGTATAACGAGTCCCAATCGCAGTTGAAACCCCCCGAATCCCTCAGCCTGTAAAGGGCCTTGAGCAGGGCGTCCTTCCCGATCTTGATCCTGCCGAAGAGCCTGCTACAGAGGTACTCGTAGGTCTTCAGGACCGCCATGTCGTAAGAACTCGACGAATCTATGAGCACGCCGTCGACGTCGAATATCAGGGCCTCCACGCCCTCCAGGCTAGCCCCCTCCCTCAGGTAGGAGTAACCGCCCCGAAGCTTCAGCCTCCTGTACCCCAAACCCACCCCCTCACGGCCAGGTAGTGGTTCGGAAGCCCCTCGACCTCGCTGAGGCACTTCAGGTGCTTTAACGAAGCCTCCATACCAGCCCTGCTACACTTCGCAACCCTTACCAGCTTCAAGAAGTCGAGGGCCGAGAGCCCAGAGCGATGGCTCGCGTACCCATAGGTTGGGAGGATGTGGTTCGTCCCCAGCATGTAGTCGCTCATGGCAGTCGGGGTCCCGATCAGGATTACGCCCGCCGATCTCACCCGTTCCGCAAGCCTCTCCCCTTCGTCCGAGATTATTTCTAGGTGCTCGGGCGCAAAGCAATTCACGAACTCCACAGCTTCTCTCATGCCGTCCGCCAGGGCTACGAATCCATGACCCTCAAGGCTCCCCTCTACGAACTCCCTCCTATCCACCTTTTCTAGGAGCCTCGATAGCCATTCATCGACCTCGTCCGCCAGGGCCTCGCTCGTGGTGACCAAGCCGCATACCGAATCGGGTCCGTGCTCCGCCTGAGAGATCAGGTCGAGGGCGACGAGCCTCGCATCGGCACCTTCGTCGGCCAAGATGAGGAGCTCGGTCGGGCCGGCGGGCATGTCTATCGAGACCTTGTTTCTTACAAGCAGCTTCGCCACGGTGGGGAACGCGCCGGCCGGGCCCACTATCTTATCCACTGGGCGGACGCTCTCGGTCCCGAACGCGAATGCGGCTATCGCATGAGCCCCGCCCATCCGATACACCTCGTCGATGCCACAGAGATCGGCTGCAACCAATACGCTTGGGTGGACGTCTCCTTCAAAGGTGGGAGGAGAAGCTACCGCCACCCTTTCAACCCCGGCGACCTTGGCGGGGACCGCCGCCATGACCAAGGAGCTCGGGTAATATGCCCTGCCACCCGGGACGTATATCCCGACGCTCTCGAGAGGCGTCGGCCTGAACCTGAGCTCTACGCCGTCGAGCCTCAGGGTCATCCGAAGCCCTTCGAGCAGGGCCCTCTCCGCAACTTCGAGCCTCGATTTCATCTCCGAGATCGCATCTACGTAGGCTCCGGGGACTTCGTCGTAGGCCTTGCGTATCCTCTCCTCCTCCACCCTGAGCCTCTCCACCCTTGAGCCGTCGAACCTCTCGACGAATTCGAGCAGGGCCTTATCCCCGCCCTCCCTGACGCCTTCCACTATCGCCTTGACCCTCTCCAAGAGCTCCTTCGGGAAAGACGGCTTTCCGGCCCTTAAGCGCTTGGCTTCGACCTCAGGCTCCTTTACCCTTACCCTCCTCAGATTCATCCTTTATCTCCTCTAGGGGGAGTATCTGATCGGGCTTGTGGACGACCAGGCCTTGGGCGAACTTCCTGAGCAAGGGGAGGATCTTGAAGAAGTCGTCCTTCCCTATC
This sequence comes from Nitrososphaerota archaeon, assembly GCA_021162925.1. Classification (GTDB taxonomy): domain Archaea; phylum Thermoproteota; class Nitrososphaeria; order Nitrososphaerales; family JAGGXQ01; genus JAGGXQ01. The sequence continues at coordinate 5,722 of JAGGXQ010000139.1, read as the reverse complement.
ACGGTGTTGACCGAGTACCAGCCTTCGGTTGAGAGCTTGCTCACGGTCGGGCTCTTCAGGGCCGGGAGGGAGGATACGAGCTTGCCCAAGTTCTCCTCCCTGACGTTGAGGAAGATGTGCAGCTTCTTGTCGCTGTCAACCACCCCCTTGAGCAGGCTCACGACGTCGTATATCTTCTCCCTCTTGGCCTCGTCGTCGAGGGAATCACGGTTCGCTATCAGCCTGGCCGTCGACTCCATGACCACCTCCAGCTGTTCGAGGTTGTTCCGCCTCAGGGTGGTCCCGGTCCTGGTCGCATCGACTATCGCATCGACCTCTTCGGGGGGCTTCGCCTCCGTGGCCCCGAAGCTCAGGAATATCCTGACCATCTCGTTCTCTCCGACCTTCCACCAAGGGGTTATTATGAGTGGCTCTTCGTCCCCGTAGAGCCGCTTGTAAGACTCGTTCTTCATAAGGTAGCTCCTGGTTATCTTCGGGTACTCCGTCGATACCCTGAAGCACCTCCCCTCCTCCTTGAATTTGACGAGCAGATCGGATAGGGACATGCCCTTGAACATCGGAGGCGCCGCCAGGACCAGCTTCACGCCACCGTACTCCAGGTCGAGTAGCTCGACCACGTCCGCATCGCTCTCGACGACCCAGTCGAGCCCGGTTATCCCTATGTCGTAGTACCCTTCGGCGACGTACACGGGTATCTCCTGGGGCCTGAGGACCTTCAGCTCTATCTCCGGGTCCCTCACCTTCGGCCTGTAGGATCTCTCGGGCCATACGATGCCGTACCAAGCCCTCTCCAGGATGGCCCTGGTCTCGGCCTCTAGGGAACCCTTAGGGACCGCGAACCTTATCAACCCAACCACCGAACAGGACGGTTTCATGAATGGGCTATTTAACCTTTGAGAATTACGAACCTGATAAAGCAGGCGAGCAGGATCAGGGAAGCGATGAAGAAGTACCAGTTCGGTATCACTATCCCAAGCTTCAAGCTCCCCATGAGCTTCGTGGTCCATTCGCCCTCCCTTATCCACCTCCCCCTCATCAAGAAGTAGGCTATGTCCTCGACCAAGATCATCAGAAGGAAGCCCACGACCCACTCGAACCAGTCCGGGGAGTAGCTGATCAGGGCGAAGAGCAGGGCCATGAAGAAGTGGTAGGGCCTAAGGTAGTTTATGACGCTCCTCTCGTTGAGGGCGTTGGTCTCCGCAGGGTTCTTCTCCTCGTTGTTTACGTACCTCCACTCCAGAAAGCCGTAAAGCACCGCCGCGATGACCGATACCGCTATCCTCATCAACTTCGAACCGTTTTTCCGGATCCGTATTTAAGATTTCAACCTTTCGGCGAGCGACCTTACGAACTCGTCCAGCTTGGACTTCGGTATCACCGCCCCGCTCGCCTTCCTGTGCCCCCCTCCCATCCCTCCCAGCTCCCCACTTATTTCGTCGGCGAGCCTGCCTAGATCCCACCTGCACCCTTCCGAGCCCCTCAGCGATATTTTGTACATGTCCCCGCTACTCGTGAATGCCATTCCTACCGGAACGCCCAAGACCCCGGTCAGCAGGTTCGCCACCAGGCCGCAGTCCCCGAAGTTCGACTTCACGAAGCCCAGGTTCCCGATCCTCTCGGCCTTCTCCTTCAGCTCCTTCATGAGGCCCCATATCTGATCCATCCTGTCCTTGGCGAGCTCCATCAGGCCGGGGATCTTGTAGGGGGGCTGGAACTTCGACAGCCATTCCGCAAGCTTGTAGGGGAAGTCTCGATCCTTCGCCCTCCTGGATAAAGCGTAGGCGAGCATCCCGGCGTTGAGGTAGACGAACATCCTCTCATACCTAGAGATGAGCTTCTTGGCTATCGGGCCATCGTCCAAGTAATCGGTCACGGCGGCGCAGGCGGCGAGGAGCGATGCTTCTTCTGGCAGCGATTCCTTGAAGTGATCGTAGACCAAGACCGACGCGCAGTCCTTCTCGGAGTGGACGCAGACCACCCCCATCCTCCTGATCTTGGCCTTGACCTTCGGGGCGATCCTGTGGTGATCTATGTAAACGAGCTTGGAGGAGGAGGCGATGCGCCTGAAGGCCGATAGCTCCTCCTCGGTCTTCGACCCTATCATGCCCAGGTCGCATATGTAAACCTCCTCGTAGCCCTCCGCGCCCTCTAGGGCTTCGAGGAGCTCGTTGTAGTCCACCAGCTTAAGTTCGGAGCCGGTAACCGCCTTGACCAAGGCGGCTGCGGTTATCCCGTCTATGTCCTTCTTGTGCGATATGCAGAGCTTCATCCAAGTAAAGCGGGAGGGAGCATTTAAGACGGTTACGGAAAAGATTTTTTAAACCAATTTTCATACTTCTTGGACAGGTATGAAAAAGCTGACCGTTGCTAGGCTGAGCCTCGGAGGGGACAAGTTCGAGATATTGGTCCATCCTGACGAGGCCCTAGCGTACAAAATGGGGAAGAAGGTCGATTTGGATAGGGTTCTGGCCTCCTTCGAGGTCTACACGGACTCGTCTAAAGGGCTAAGGGCCGCCAACGAGAAGTTGCTCAAGAGGTTCTACACCACCGATTTTAGGAAGATAGCGGAGACCATCTTGAAAAAGGGGGAGCTTCAGATAACTTCGGAGCAGAGGAGGAGGCTCCTGGAGGAGAAGAGGAAGAGGATCGTGAACCTGATATCAAAGAACTTCGTCGATCCGAAGACGAACCTCCCCCATCCACCCCTGAGGATAGAGAGGGCCCTGGAGGAGGCGAAGGTTTCGATAGATCCGTTTAAGGATGCCGAGGAGCAGATGAAGGGCGTGGTGGAGCAGTTGAGGAGGATCCTACCCCTGAAGTCGGGGAGGGTCAAGCTCTTGGTGAGGGTCCCGGCGAGGTATGCGGGCCGCTCTTACGGCGTGATAAAGGAGTTCGGGGACGTAATTAGGGAAGATTGGGGGACCGATGGGGGGCTGACCGCCGTAGTTAATATACCCCTAGCCGTGAGGGGTAACCTGGTGGAGAAGCTGGGATCCATAACCAAGGGGGAGGCCCAGATAGAGTTGGTTGAGTGATACAAATGGTGAAGAGAAAGTACGTGGTTCCAGGGGATCTGATCGTTGAGGGGGACCTGAGGGCCTCGACCAACACGTTCAAGACCGGGAACAGGATCTATTCGCTAAGGGTCGGGCTCGCCGAGATAGGGAACGGGAGCGTCAGGGTCATACCGCTCAGCGGAACTTACATACCTAGGGTCGGGGACGTAGTCGTAGGAGAGGTCATCGACATCTCGGCCTTCGCCTGGCAGCTCGACATAAATTCTTGCTTCTACGGATACCTCACGGCCCAGAGCGTGTTCGGCAGGGGCTACTCCCCTTCCAAGTACAACCTCTCGAACAAGTTCAAGATAGGGGACCTCTTGCTCGCGAAGATCCAGTCGTTCGACAGGACCAGGGACCCCATGCTCAGCATATCCGGGCCGGGCCTGGGGCCGATAGAGAGGGGCGTGGTCATCAAGGTGAACGCCATGAAGGTCCCCAGGCTCATAGGGAAGAAGGGGTCCATGATAAGGCTCATAGAGAGCGCCACCAAGTGCAAGGTGATCCTAGGGCAGAACGGCGTGATCGTCGTATCCGGCGAACCCGATGGCGTCTCCAAAGCGATAGAGATAATAAGGCTGGTGGAGAGTAAGGCCCACTTGGCGGAACTCAACCGGATGGTAAAGGAGCTGATAGATTCGTGGGGTGTTAGGGATGCTGATAGATGAAAAGGGGATAAGGACCGATGGTAGGAAGTGGAACGAGCTCAGGCCGATAAAGATGGAGGTCGGCGTCCTCAAGAACGCCGACGGCTCCTGCTACATAGAGTTCGGGAAGAACAAGATAATGGTCGCGGTCTACGGCCCGAAGGAGGTCCATCCCAGGCACATGGCCCTATCCGACAGGTGCCTCCTGAGGTGCAGGTATCACATGTCGCCCTTCTCGACCACTACGAGGAAGAACCCAGCCCCGAGCAGGAGGGAGATAGAGATATCCAAGGTCTTGAGGGAGGCCTTGGAGCCTTCCCTGATCCTAGAGGACTACCCTAGGACGGCGATAGACGTCTTCGTCGAGATACTTCAGAGCGATGGAGGTTCCAGGTGTGCGGGCATCACGGCAGCATCCGTGGCCCTGGCGGATGCCGGGATAAACATGAGGGACCTAGTCTCCGCGGTCGCCGTGGGGAAGGTCGACGGCAAGATAGTGCTCGACCTCAACGACGTCGAGGACAAGGAAGGGGAAGCCGATATGCCCGTGGCGATCATGCCCAACCTTAACCGCGTGACCCTATTCCAGTTCGAGGGGATCTTGACCAAAGAGGAGTTCGAGAAGGCCTACGAGCTCGCCCTTAAGTCGGTGAAGAAGATCTACAAGATCCAGAGGGAAGCCCTTTATGAGAAGTACTTCGAAGGTGAGGTGAAGGTAGAATGAGCATGTCGATGGTGAAGAGGTCCGCGATAGTCGACAAGCTGAGAAGGAAGCGGATGCTCGAGCTCCTGGCGGAAGGGAAGAGGATCGACGGAAGGGGGCCTCTAGACTACAGGAAGCTAGAGGTGGAGATAGGGGCTATAGAGAAGGCCGAGGGTTCGGCCCTGGTCACCCTGGGGAACACGAAGGTGGTGGCGGGTGTGAAGGTAAAGGTGGAGGAGCCGTTCCCGGATACCCCGGACAAGGGCATCCTGATAGTCAACGCCGAAGTCCTGCCCGTCGCTTCGGCCTACGCCGAGCCCGGCCCGCCCGATGAGAACGCGATAGAGCTATCCAGGGTCACCGATAGGGGGGTCAGGGCGTCCGGCATGGTCGACCTCTCGAAGCTGGTGATAGTCGAGGGCAAGTGGGTCTATTCGATCTTCGTGGACGTGAGCGTGCTCAACACAGATGGGAACCTATTCGACGCCACATCTTATGCCGTCGTTTCGGCCCTGCTCAACGCCAAGATACCGAAGTACGTGTTCGAGGATGGGGAGGTGAAGGAAACGGGGGAGGTGATGCCCTTACCCATAAGCAACGTCCCGATCTCGGTGACCATGGCGAGCATAGAGGACAAATTGGTCGTCGATCCGAACGGCGAGGAAGAGGGCGTGATGGACGCGAGGCTCACCCTTGTGGTCGACGAGGAGGGGAGGCTGTGCGCGGGGCAGAAGGGCGGCTCGGGCTCCCTCAGGCCGGAGAAGCTCATGGAGGCGGTAGAAATAGCTATAAACAAGAGCAAGGAGATACGCAAGGTGATCGAGGAGGCGGTGAAGGTTGGGAAAGCGTAAGGCGCTCAAGGGGCTCGGGGCGAAGTTCGGGGCCACCGTTAGGAAGAGGTACACCAGGATCTACAAGCTCCTGAAGCTGAAGAGGACCTGCCCGAAGTGCGGGTCCGAAAGCCTGAAGAGGGAGGCATCGGGGATCTGGGTCTGCAAGAAGTGCGGGTATAAGGTTGCGGGAGGGGCGTACAGGCCTTAAGGCCGGCGTGAGGATAAGGGTCGAAGGGGAGCATATCGAGGTCCTCTACCACGCCCTCCTCCCCGATCTTAAGGGAGGTATTAGGTTGAATCGGGCCCTGGTGCTCGAGGCCAGAGGCCCGATCAGTAAGGTGAGGGCATTCCTAAATTCCAACCTGACCCTGATGGACGCCGCACTAAGGGCCCTGGAGAAGGTAAATAAGTAGCCTAACCCTATCCACATGGATGGCGGGGCAAGAAATACCTCCTTGGTTGAGAGAGCAGCTAGAAAGG